>VXRD01000014.1 GCA_009838845.1 Gemmatimonadota bacterium
ATCTATTTACGTGCAAGGTGCATGTTTGAATGTGGTTGTAGAGATTTTTTGGCGTACGGAGAAAAATATGAACGAGCAGAAAGTTCTAATTGTAGATCGCAATAGCTGCGTTATATCGACTCTTTGTGAATACTTGAGCGATGAACTTTACGATGTATTCACAGCGAGAGATGGCGTAGCAGGGTTTAAAACTTTGAGACGTGAAAAGATCGATCTCGCTGTGGTTGACAAAGATATAAGAGACCTTGATGCGATATCTCTTTTGACTTGTCTAAAGGTAGAGGAAATTCAAACACATGTCCTGATCATGGGCGGGATGGAACGCCTGGAGTTAATGGAAAGGATGCTCAAGCTGGGTGCTGTAGGCGTGCTGGATAAACCGATCAGCAAGGATAAATTTTTGGCAAAGGTTAAGAAGTGCATGCCTTCACAGGATTGGATAAAAAGGAGTCTGGTGTCGTTTTTGGAGGAGCATTACAGCGATCCAGGACTGAGCTTTGATGATCTCATGGCCCATTTTGGGTTTTCCAGGTCGCACGGTTGCAAGCTGTTCAAAAAACATGTGAGCAAGACGTTCTCAGAAAAATTGCGAGAGATCAGGGTTGCACAGGCACAGCGTTTGATAAAAGAACCTTCGATATTCGTCTATGAGATTGCAAGTGCGTGCGGATTTCTTTCACCAAATCGTTTGCGCGAGGCTTTCAAAACGATACACGGAATGCCTCCTACCCAGTACCGCACAAAAGTTATGCGCGGAGAAATTCAGACATCTTCGGAAGATGTCTGAGTTGAATGTTCATTTCTCTGGTCGAAATTCACTTTCAACAGTGGGCTGAATGAGTTATGGTACACAGTGAACAGGTTGTAAGATTCAATGGCTATTCCCGAAAAGATGGGTCTTTTGAAAACACAGAGGCGCGAGAAGCCCTCTCAACTTCGGGGATTGGCTTCCGGTTTGTGCGCTATTTCTTGCTCACCATTTTGTGCGTTGTGGGAAGCATGGTCGCGTTTATCTGTCTTTTGGGATGGCATTTGGGCATGGAAATTACGGTTGCAGGACAAGGTCGCTTGCAGCCTACTGCGCGTTATGAAGTGAAAGCACAGCGATCAGGCTTGATCCAGACGGTTCATGTGCAACACGGACAAGAGATTGCACAGGGTGATTTGATGCTGACTTTGGATGATATCGATTTACGCACGGAATTGGAGAAACTCGAACATGAACTGGCGATGAATCAACGTCGGCGTGTGGCTTTGGTGGCAGAATTGCAACGCGAGCGGGCTGTTTTGGAGGCAGAGATTACACGGGCTGAAGTGGAATATGAGACCGCAAGGTTGCAGTTGGAACAGGTTCGGCAAGAATACCAGATCTACCGCAAATACGCGCCCTATCGCGAAGATGGGAGTGTGCGACCACCTGTTGATACGTTGATTCCCATTCGGGTACACCAGACGCGGGTAGAGGGCGCAAAAGTAGAAATTGAACGGGTAAAACGACGGTTGGTCGCTCTGGACAATCGCAATCAGGAACACGAGATGCTAAAACAAACGTATGAAAAATTACAGGTCAGCCATCGCCTTGTCGAAACGCGTTTGGAACAGATGAAGATCTATGCGCCTGTTTCTGGAACCGTGTTGACGCGCGACCTGGATAAACGCGAGGGAGACCGCATTGAGGCGGGTGAAGCCTTGATTGAACTGGCCGAATTGCACAGTTGGCAAGCTGAGGTACTGATTCAAGAAGTGGATATCCCAAAGGTGAAAGAGGGACATAAGGTGCGGATATATGTGAATGCATTTCCACACATGGAATACAAGATTTTTGAGGGCAGGGTGACAGATGTGCCGAGAAAACCCGAACCCATCACACCCCTGGGTGCCGGTCTCGTGCCGGGCAGTATGAGTACTGTTTATCCTGTGAAGATCAGTGTGATAGATCCGCATTTATCTGATGGTGAGAAAGAATGTCCGCTTGCTTATGGCATGGGTGTAGAAGCTAAGATCGTGACAGAGCGCGGTCCCATTGTTGACTTGCTGTGGAAAAAGTTTTTGAAGACCGTGGGCAAAATTGGGCGCCCTGAGATTTATCGGTTGGAAGATAGAGGTAATGGATAGTGGGTAGGGGCGAGGCCTGCCTCGCCTTGGTGTTTAGTGACGCGAATCAAGTTCATCTTTTACACGCGAGAAGAACATGCAAGATAGCAAAATAGATGTAGGCACTGATATGGAACTTAATAATGCTCAGCGATTACAACTCCCCTGGTCTATTAAAAAAGTAATCCTTTGGGGGATTTCATACATGGTGATTGTGATTGTTGTTAGTTGGCTGTTTCACTTATTGATAATACATCTTAATCACTTCAATCAGTGGGATTTAAAATTCCGTGATCTACTGCATATTACTGAGACATATCCCGTGCTAGTTTTGATATTTGCCTTTCTTGCCTTTCTAAAATGGCAGTGCAAGAAAGTGAATTTATCATTCAGGACAATTTGGGGGTCAATATACCATGTTACTCAAGTTCGATATATCCTTTTTGCCTTCGTCTTAGGTGCTATCAAGTCCCTGTTATGGGCCGGGAAAATCGTAAATTTTGGTAATCCCCCCCAATATTCTTCTGCTGTGATAGTTTACGGCCAGATAATAGTTGGAGGCCTATTAGGTCCATTCAGAGAAGAATTGTACTTTCGAGGGGTATTGTATAGAATTTTACGCAAACGAAATGATAGCATTATCTCAACCTTGATTTCAGCCCTTATTTTTTCAGCATTCCATGTCTTGGGGACAGATCTTACAGGCCTCTTTTTTATATTTTTTTCTGGTGTTGTGACAGCATTCTTGGCAGAACACACAAATTCACTTACTGCCAGCTTTATATATCACAGTATTGGCAATTTAGTCTCTGTAGTGGTATTTCAGTATAGAGAATTTTTTATTTTATGATCAGAGGTTATCAGCACTTTTCCAGAAAGGAGCAAAACAATGCCTGAATTCGTTACTACCCAACAGGATGCAACGTATGTTGCGCCTGAGATTCCAGAAGATCCAAGGGAGGCTGCAATCAACGAAGCGCATGACGATGCCCGTGCGAGCGTTGAAGTTATGACAGCTGCTACTATAGGAATAACAGCCGCAACGGGGAACGTGGAGCTTATCCCTGTCACTGGAGGAATCATGTATACAGCGAGATTATACCTTGATTGCTATAGGAGTTGCCATGATCAAAGCCCTCCCAAGGAACCGCCTGTACCGGAAATAGAAACAGAGGATGAAGAGGAGGAAGAAAAGAAGAAGGATGAGGGTAATTAGCGGATGTCAAAAGATCAAATGAATTTCGGATTTGATCATTGATAGCCGCTTAGAAGAACAAAATATATGACCTCTGATCATTGGGTGTTCAATGCCTACCGAATTATCAATCAGGTAGGTGTTGAACACCCATAATAATTTCTCGATAAACGCATAAGCACAACGCCAGTCCTGATAGATGACACGCTTTCGACGTTTGTCATAGACCTTCTTTTGAAAATTACCACGGTACGATTCGATGCGTCAGATATTCAAAATCATCAAAATGCTCAGACCCTACTGGCGGTTTATCTTTCAATCCCTTCTCGTGGGCATCATGGTCATGTTTTTGCAAATCCCAGGACCATACATTACCAAGGTATTGATTGATGATGTGTATCCGCACAAAGACTACACGCTCCTGACCTTTATTCTGATTTTGGGTGCTGTGCTCTCGACGGGATTGGGATTCACAAATCTGTTGAGCACTTATTTTGCGCGTTATGTGGGTGTCAACATGGGGTTGGATTTCAAATCCCGCTTCTATTCCCACATACAATCGCTGGACTTCAGCTTTTTTGACAACCGTCAGACGGGCGAAATTCTGTCTCGATTCAGAGATATGGATAGTTCTGTCAATAGTACCGTAGGGATGGTGAATAGCCTGATTATGAACTCGCTTCAATTGCTTATTTTTCCACCTATTTTGCTTTATATCAACTGGAAACTCGCGTTGATCAGTCTGGCGGTGCTGCCTTTTGATACCGTGTTGGTTATGATTTCAAAGAAATATCTCAGCAGAGTGTCTAAAAAACTGACCGAAGCATCTGCTGAATCATCGGCCACGTCCTACGAATCGCTTTCAGGCATTCGCACTGTACAGGCACTGGGACTGGAAGCCGCGTTTTACCACAAGATCAGAGACATATTTATTGATGTTTCCAAATTGCGAATCCGATCAACTCATTTAAGTGGTGGATTTGGGTTTATGGGGTCGTTGGTGAAAACAGCGGGTACTTTGGCTTATGGCTGGTATGGCTGGACGCAAGTTCTGAATGGCAACCTCTCTCTGGGCAGTTATATGGCTTTTTCGGGGTATGTGGGCTATCTCTACGGTCCAATCGGCAATCTCATCGGTCTTGTGGGGCAGGTTGAAATGGCATTGGTTCGCATCAATCGTTTTTTTGAAGTCTATGACTTGAGTCCTGAAATCCAGGATCGTCCAGATATGCCCACCTTGCCACAGGTTAGAGGTGAGATCGAGTTTCACGATGTGAGTTTTTCGTATCAAGAAGATCAACCCGTTTTGCGCGGCATCAACCTGCACGTCCCGGCGCAAGCCACCATTGCTCTGGTCGGCAAGAGTGGCTCAGGTAAATCAACACTTGCTAAATTGATCCCGAGATTTTATGATCCGCAAGAGGGGTATCTGTCTATTGATGGGCACGATATTCGAAACTATCGCTTAAAGTCCATCCGGCAGCAGGTGGGATTTGCGATGCAAGGAAGCACCTTGTTTCAAGGCAGTATTTTAGACAACCTGACCTTTGGACACGACATACCCTTGCGAGATGTTCAGGATGCGACACGAGGCGCGTACATTCACGACTTCATCGCGTCATTGTCCGAGGGATATGAAACACTGGTAGGAGAACAAGGGGCACAGATGTCGGAAGGACAGAAACAGCGCATTGCACTGGCTCGTGTGCTGTTAATGGACACGCCCATCTTGATTTTGGATGAACCCACCGCCGCGCTGGATATGGAATCCGAATATCACATTCAAGAAGCATTAAAAACCGTGCGACAAGGTAGAACCACAATTATCATCGCGCACAGACTCTCAACCATCCAAAATGCAGATGAGATTGTGGTATTGGATGAGGGACAGATCGCAGAGCAGGGCACGCACGAGTGGTTAGCCATGCAAGATGGGGTTTATGCTCGCTTGTATGACAAAACGGCGAGGATATAAAACAGGAATTTTTATGTTTCAAGCAGTAGAAGCACTCATAATCATAAAATCTGTAAATCCTTCGGGGTGTTCACGCTATTATTGAAAGGAGTTTTCAAATGCCTAAATCTGAAGTAGAACAATGGAAAGACGATATAGCCGCAGAAGATTATATCTGTGGTCCAAATCCGTCTTTGTGTGGTCCAGATTATGATCCAAATTGGGAAACCCAGAGGCTCACTATTGGACCAGATTTATCTGTGGATAGCTCTGGGATTCACTTAACCACTACACATGTGGATACTATCCGGGGTAGTCATACGGAACGAACTAATATAACCGAGACAATGGGTCTCCCATTTTCCGGCTCGAGTACAACGACCACAGTATCTGCAGATAGTACGTACCAGGTAAATGTTCTTTCTACTCCTGTGGGATACACGCGTAAAACAGAAACAGCGGTACCAGTGCCAGAAACTGACACCGATGATGAGAAAAAGGATACTGGCGATTAATACCTGTAGATAGAGAGGAATAATCATGGGCGTGAACATCCCTCGAAGGACCTGTTCTGCTAATTGGCCGGTATCACTATCACTCTCGCTACGCTCTGGTTTAATTCTGTTGCTCGTTGCGGTGCTCACCAACAGAATATGGATCTACTCCCATATCGTTTTTCGTCCCCATATATCTTCCCATACAGCATTGGACTGGATCGTAGAAGTAGGGGTTGTAGGTCTCATAACCGTCGCAATGGGGGTTGCTGTACATTTTATTACAGGTGTGTCAATCACTAAAATTTTGGGTCTCCAAAAGTCCGATTCAAAAGACTTGCTCAAGTGGGGTTATGTTGCGCTTGCAGCAACTTCATTCAATCTGGCTTTGGAGATTCCTTCAGGTTTTGGACCACAGTATGAATCTGAGCTTTGGTTCATATTCATACGCATGATCAGATCTGTTCTTTTGATTCCATTTTACGAGGAACTCATTTATCGGTTTCTGATTTACGGTATAATAAGACCCCGGTTTGGTCGGTGGCCTGCAGCGATTATATCAACGGTCATCTTTGTCTTCATTCACCAGTCAGTTCAGCGGGCATTGGTAGCATATTCCCTGACGATTGTCTTTCTCTTTTTCACTCATTTTTCTTTTGGTCTTTTAGCTGCCTATTTGTACGAAACCAGACGCACGCTTCTGCCATGTGTTGTAATCCATGCAGCAGTAAACCTGACCTATCACAGTGCGCCTCTGATTGGCTACCTCATAGGGGGAACAATAGCCAAGACAGAGCCGCCATTGCTGCCATGATAAAATTCTTCCTCAAATCTCCTATTGCGATCAGAATAGGATTCCTCCTTTTGCCCTGGATTTACTCCGCTGCATTCATGGCACTTGCTCTGCATAGCAATCCACACCACTATGCTGCTATCCTGAGAGTCCGCGGTCTCCACTATGCCAGGGAAGGGGATAACGACAAGGCTATGGAAGCATATAAGGCTGCAATTCGGATCCGATCTGACCATTACTTTGCCTGGGAGTCACTCGGTGCTTTGGAAGAGCAGTTAGGCAATATCAAGATGGCGGCGTATTGTTTTGATAGAGCCAGTGCGCTACTCCCAACGAATTCAGTTTACGCCTATCACTTGTCGCGTTTGCTTCTCAAGATGGAAGAGCACAAGGCGGCACTTCATCATATTGATCGCGCACTTGATGTGGTCTCCAAACCAGATGACCACAGGGTGATTCTGATTCTAAAGTCAGAGATACTCAAGGCAATGGGGCGAGAGCAAGAATCTCGAGAAATTCTGAATGTTGCTGAGACCGATCCGCATTTAAATAATGCAAATCCCAAATTTTGGCGTGATAAGGGGAAAGCTTTTTACAAAAAAAGATTATATGCACAAGCCTTGGAAGCATTTGATCAGGCGATAGATTTGGATCCAAAAGATACCACTGCTTGGCAGTGGAAAGCGGCAATTTACCTCGAACAAAAATTCTATGATCAAGCCATTGACGCCTATGATCAAATCCTTGCATACAGTCCTGATAATCCGAACATAGTGCTTCTGAAAGGACAGGCCTATGCCGAAGCGAAACAATTTGAAGCGGCACTCGAAATATTTGATCGGGCGATTGGCGCGGGATTAGATGGGCCAACAAAAGCGTTGGATCGCAACGAGACTGCGTCTTCCTATCAGACTTTGTTGCTAAAACAAAAAGCCTCTGCATTGATAGATTTAGAGCGATATGACGAGGCCCTGGACGTATTTGAAACGGCAATTGAGAAATCACCTCAGGATGTCAGTCTGCAGAATAGCAAAGGTGTGGTATTACTGATGATGGAGCGATTTGAAGATGCTATCAAATGTTTTGATGATGCACTTCGGATGGATCCGGATTCTACTCTCGCTGCTTTTGCCTGGAATAACAAAGGGTGGGCATTGTATTCACTAAAGCAATACGACGAGGCACTCACAGCTTTTGACCAGGCACTGATGCTGAAGGATGACTATCACCTGGCATTGTACAATCGCGCTCGTGTCTATGTCTTTTTGGGCAACCGAGATTCCGCTGTTTCTTCCTTGCAAAGAGCGATTGTATTGAATCCCGATTACAAAAAGGGTATGCAATCAGATGAAGCATTTCAAGTCTTGAAAGATTTGGAAGTTTTTAAATAGAATGCTATGGCGTGAGGTGTGATGTGACCATCTGATTTATCCGCATTCTAAAATATCTCAAATCACATAAGCTGAAAAAAAATCCCCCATTGCGCGTTATTGCAATGGGGGATTGATTTTTGGGTTGGGCGGGGTGACCGCTTTCTCACACTTTCCCTTGTTCGAGCAATTTTAGGAAGGTCTCGTCTTCGCCCAGGTAGCGTTTGTTGCACAGGTCGCAATCGAGGCAGGAGCGTTCATAGCAATTTTTGTGAATGCGAATGGGATATTGTTTTTGGAAGGCTTCGTTGCATTTGTCCGAACAGAAGACATAGCGCTCCTGGGTGGAGCCGAAAGCCGCATAGACAATGATATTTTCATCACCATCATCGGCGAGGGATTTTTCGCACCAGCTGCATATTCCCGTTTCCTCTTTTGCGCGGGATTCGCGTTTGCGCCGGACTTCTTCGTCGGTCCAGGAAAATTCGATGTATTCGACATTTTCCTTGGGCACTTTGGCGCGAACCACACCGCTTGTGATGCCGAGTACAAAGTCGCCTTTGGTGTCAAATGTGGTGCCGCATTCGATGGTGCGCCCACTTTGCAGGTGGATGTGAGATTTGCCTTCTTCAGGCGAGATAAAAGAAAACCAACCGCAACTGGAACACACAGTTGTAAAGAGAAATTGCCGCAGTGTTTTGTGGCCACAGGAGGGACAGTGGCCCTCTTGCATGAGTCTCAGGTCGCGCAGGGAGGCTCTGGCGGCTTCTCTTACGGTTTCATTAACTTCGTCAAGGGCTTCGTCGAGTTCATCTTGATCCTCTTGTGCGAGGAGGTCCATGGCTTCCTGAACGTGCTCGTCTTGCCCTTCGATGTGGATTTGTCTTTCTTTGCTTGTACCATTATCTGGTTCTTCGTCATTTTTACTAAAAAAGCGTTTCAGCATTTGGGTCCTCACTTGAAAGCGTCGAATACGATGTTTTATACTTATTTATAAGGTAGGATATAAGGGCGAATATGTCAACCTCGTACCCCAGAAAATTAAAGGCTAAATGGGGCTGTGTGCTGGCTACCAAATCAGAGTCGGTGCATGTGGAATCCACCGTCAACCGGGATTGCCGCGCCGGTTGTGAAGTCGAAATAGCCGAGTCCAATGGCGGCTACGGCTTTGCCGATGTCTTCGGGTTGTCCCCACCTGCGGATGGGGGTCAGTCCATCGGCGATCAAATGGTCGTATTTTTCTTTTACGGGTCCTGTCATGTCGGTCTGGATGATGCCCGGCTGGATTTCATTGACGGGGATGCCGTGTTCTGCGAGCCGGTCGGCAAATAGGCGCGTCATCATGCTCAGTCCGGCTTTTGAGACGCAGTATTCGCCGCGCGCTGTTGAAGAAGTGTAGGCAGATATGGAGGTGATGACGACGATGCGCGGTGTTTGTATTTTTCCCTGTTCTTTAAGTGTTATCATGTGGTTTGCCGCGTATTGGGTTAAAAAGTAGGGGCCTTTGAGGTTGGTGTTCATGACGTCTTCATAGCTTTCTGGCGTGGCTTCGAGGATGTCGGCGCGCACGCGGGGGGCAATGCCGGCGTTGTTGACGAGCATGTCGAGGCGGCCAAAGGCATCGAGTGTGGTATCTACGAGGCGTTTGCCATCTTCTATGCGGGTTATGTCGCCCTGACATATATGGACGTTTTGTCCGCGTTCTCGAATACCTGTTGCGGTTTCTTCTGCTGCGGTTAGATTGCCCGCGTAGTTGACAAGGATGTCGTAGCCCGCGTCGGCAAGGCAGAACGCTATGCCTCTGCCGATGCCTCTGCTGGATCCGGTGACGAGTGCTGCTGGCATGGTTCCTCCTGTTTTTTTGGTTTTGTATAGAGATAAGATAAGATATATAGGGGTAAGTGCGAAGTGCAAAGTTGGAGGTGCGAATATGGCGATTGTAGATTATAGACAAAGTGGTGGTTGCGATGTTTGGGTTTTATCTGCTGGATATGTGAGGATGGATGGTGGCGCGATGTTTGGGGTTGTGCCCCGTCCGCTTTGGGAAAAGTGTTATCCGCCCGATGAGCGCAATCGCATTGGGTTGACGATGAATTGTTTGCTTGTGAGAGGGCAGGGGGAGACCGTGCTGATTGAGACCGGGTTTGGGGGTAAGGTGACGGAGAAGCTGCGAAAGATTTACGCGCTTGATGAGTCGGATGGGCTTTTGGCGTCTCTGGAGACGTTGAATGTTGCGCCTGAGGAGATTACGCGGGTTGTGTTGACGCATTTGCACCAGGATCATGCCGGGGGTTGTACGGTGCACAAGGGGGGTGAATATGTGCCCGCTTTCCCAAATGCGACTTATTACGTGCAAGAGGGGGAATGGGAGGATGCGGAGAATGCCGATGGGCAGACTGTGAATGGGTATCGATACGACGAGGTGATGAGGCCGTTGGCATCTGTGCTCTCGCTGTTGGATGGAGATGAGCGTATTTGTCCTTTTATCGAGGTCATAGTTACGCCAGGGCATACTCGCAGGCATCAATCTGTGCTGGTGCATACGGGCGAGGATACGTTCTGCTTTGTGGGGGATTTGATTCCTACTACGCATCACCTGAAGCCGATTTATGTGATGGCTTATGATCTGTATCCGCGGCAGACCTATCTGGTTAAGCAAGAGGTTATGGAGAGAGCAGTTGCCGAGAACTGGATTATGGTGTGGCCGCACGATCCGGATGTTGCATGGGGAAGATTGCGACGAGATGATGTGGGGGCTTATGAGGTGAGATAGAGAATCAGATTAGGGGATTAAGTTGACAAACGTGGTTTTTGTGCTATACATTTGTTTGATCAGGATTCAAAATAGCGGAAGGAGGATAGTGATGAGCATTGATTTAGACCGAAAACGACTATCGCAAGCCAAGATGCTGGATTGGTTGCGACGCGATCTAAAAATGACTGAGATGGTCACCGTGTATCTATCTGATCACCGAGAGTCCCACAATTACGGCATTTATTGTGCTTTAATTCCATTGGATGGGATTGATCAAGTATTTTCTTCTCCGAGTTGGGACCTCCGTTGGGGTGGTGGTATGCCTGATGCATCTGTGTCTTATGAAGGCGGAGAAGAGAGAGTTGAATATCTCCGGTATGGAGGTACAACAAATAGAGTGGAACCTTTGGTTTTGGGGCGCGAATTCTCTGGTTTATATGATGCCTATATGGAAATATCTGAGGAGTTTCGCCTTTTTCACAATCTATATCACGACAGAAAGAAGGATAAATACATCAAGATTGATGACGAAGGTAATGAAGATGTAGTAGCTATTGTTGAGGCCAATCAGGTCCAGATAAGGCTCAAGGAGATTCGTCAGTTTTTGGCGATTAAGGAAATGTATTTATCAATTCAATTCGATTGTAGGGAGTACTCGGAGTACTCTCTGGAAGAACTTGGGCTTAAGGAAGGTGGAGGTGATCAGAGGGATGATCTTATATGTTGGGGGCATCACTATGGAGATTTTGGCGTCTCCGGTAGCCACCAAGCATTTAGTCGGCTGCTGGGCAAGCGACTTATTAAACCTCTGCCGAAATCCAAAAGCGGGTTATGGGGATTTTCTGAGAAACCGGAAGAAGAGCATGTGGAATTTATCATTGATGTCGATGAGGACGGAGATGAAATTATCCATACATCTGATCCGGATGCTCTGGCAAATTATTTTGGAGCAAACCCCGACGCGCCCCATTATCTGACCCCTGTGCATTTTCGCAAACAGGTTTTAGACAAGTATTACCATGAGTCCAGTAAATATACCGTAGAGGATTCGCTTCTGCGCTGTGGTGACCTGTGGTGCATGGAGATTGACAGCTATCACGACGACAAAATCTGTGCGTGGTTAGGCGATCTGGGGCGAGACCTCCCTTATACAGAACAGCTATACTGGCGGTCTTACAATATCCCGCCCGAAGGCGGTGTAAGTAAGACCTATTTTAAGCGTCAAATCTTGAATCAGTCTGCAGAGTCAGATCGACCTGAGCACTTGTTTAGAGAACGTTATCAAAAGTTGCAAGATGCCTGTCAAGAATATCTGGGTTGGCAGTTGTTGTTGCCGCTGGGCACTGGTGACGAATACCATTTCCAAGGCTTGAGGATTCCAGCCACCGATGAGCAAAGCGATTTTGATGCGTTGGTTTTGAGTCTCACAAAGATACTCATTGATTCCCTAAACGAGAGGCGTCTAAACACGCTCATTTCTAAAGATCAAAAGGCAAAACTTAAAGGTAGCATTGCACGTCTGGAAGCTGTGCTTAGTGCCCATGATGTTGAAGGTGCTGCCGAGCGTATCGCCTTTCTGCGGAAACTTCAGAGTTTACGTTCCAGTAGTGCCGCGCATCGCAAGGGTAACAAATATCGAAAAATTGCTAGGGACTTCGGCGTTGAGAGCCAGCATTTGCGCGATGTGTTCACCGGGATTATCTGGCGGGCATTAGACGTGCTGGATTATTTCATCTTTCTTGTGCGAAGTGGCCCTATTAATCCTGAAATCATTGAAAAAAATAAAATAGAAGAAGGCTACGCAATTCTCGATGAGATGGTTGGATTTGCGAAATCTGACCGAACCGACGGGTCTGTCAATCATGATGAAAGCATCTATGAATTGCGATCAAAACCATGATTTTTGTCGATAGCGGTGCCTGGATTGCTCTTACCAATCAAAGAGATCGGAATCACACCGACGCTGTGACGATTTACGCGGACTTAAAACGGCAAAGAGCGCGATTTTTTACGACTGATTATGTGCTTGATGAAACCATAACTCGGCTCAGATATGACGTGAGCCACTCAGTAGCAGTACAGTTTCTCGATTTTATTGAACGCGCTGAAAAAATAGATGGTTTAACTGTCGCGGAAATTGATAAGACCCTATTTCAAGAAGCCAAGCGGCTTTTTCGGCAATACGATTCCGCAAAGTTATCATTTACAGATTGCACCAGTTTCGCGGTTTGTCAGAAGCATAACATTTCTGAGACCTATGCTTTTGATGAGCATTTTGCGATGATGGGGATAACTGTGCTCAAAACGGTTGAACAATGATGCTCAATATCAAACCAAAATATGTCGTGGATGAAAAGGGGCGGAAGACCGCAGTCGTACTGTCAATCAAAGATTATTGCGCTTTGATGCAACGACTTGAGGATTTAGAAGACGCTTTAGATCTGGATCGGGCGGTTGAATCGGCAACGGGCTTTCGGCCATACTCTGAAATACGAGCAGAATTACAAGTAGATTCTTGTTGAGAAAGGGAAACGGATGCCTCGTGGGCGATGTCATTTTGCGCTGGTGCTCGGGTTGCAGGAACTGCTCGAGCGCGATTTGCCAGAAGTAGGTGCTCTAAGCGGGCGGTATTTGCCGGAGCTTGTGGCGGGTTCTATGGCGCCGGATGCGATGCGTTTGTTGGGGAAGATGGGGAAGTACGGATCACATTTTTATACGGAGGATCGGCGCGAGACGTGGGGCAAATCCGTTTCGGGTATGTTTGAAGCGCATCCCAATCTGGCAGATTATCAGAATATGGATCCACGAGATCGCGTTTTGTTGATGGGGTATATCGCACATTTGACGACGGATGAAGCATTTCGCGATGAGGTGACGATTTATGTACACGGTATTGAAGACTGGCGACCCATTATTTACGGGTTGTGGTCTTATGTAGATGAATTGCCCATTAATTATCCAGGCGTCGGGGGGGTGCTGGATCAGTTTGAAGGGCGTGGAGAGGTGGGGTTTATTGATCGCGCGACAGTATCCCGATTTGTGAGGCGTGCGCGGGGGTGGGCAGAGAATACAGACCCCGTTGTTCTCGAGCAGATATTTCTCAAGATGATAGGTCGCCCCCTGCCTGATGATATGGAAAAGCATCTTGCTGAGAACAGAAGACGGGCAGATGCGTTTTTTGATGAGGATATAAAAGCGCGTTTTGTCGATGAAGCTATTGCGCGGGGGCGGGATGAGATTGAGAAGTTTGTCAGTGGGGCATATAGTAGATGAGGTATTATCCGTATGGGAATTAAAGTGTGGATCGCGCTTATCGGTGTTTTTGCCAGTTTTGTGCTTCTGGTGCAGGGGATGGGATATGTCGCGTTTTACCTTTCGCCACGCGATCCGGATGCTATACAACGGGCATCGGAATTTGAGGCTGTGATGGGCAGTCTGGTGCGTGCGCCCGAGGATGGTGTTGTGCCTGTGGTGCAGGCAGATGGGGCGCGGGACCTTGAAGCAGTGATGGCGGATGTTGAGATTCCCAATCGCCATCCCGAGGCAACGGGGGCGGTGCATCGGGTGGTAGAATGGTCGGGTGGACGATTGGGTGAAGCGCCTATGCTCGCCCAGCGGGTGCGAGAAGGGATCCTGCCGCCGGTACCGGAACGCCTGCCGGAAGATCCTCTTGTTATTGTACCGCCGCAACAGCATGGGCCTTATGGTGGGACGTGGACGCGGTTTGCCACTGGTCCCCGCGATGTGGGTATTGTCGAAGCCCGGTTTGCGTATGAAGGGTTGGTGCGGTGGGATGCGATGGCGCAGGAGGTGATCCCCAATCTGGCAGTGCGGTGGGAGATTGCCGATGGGGGGCGCAGTTTTATATTTTTTTTGCGAAAAGGGGTCAGGTGGTCAGACGGGCATCCGTTTACGGTTGATGATTTGATTTTCTGGTATGAGGATGTGTTGCAAAATGAGGAGATAACGCCTGTTGTTCCGCGCGATTTTAAACGGGGTGGCCGGGTGATGGGGTTGGAGAAGGTCGATGATTATACGGTGCGGTTCACGTTTTTGGAACCCAATGGGTTGTTTGTTGTGAAGTTGGCGTCGGGGCGCGGTTATGAGATGTTGCGCTATCCCGCCCATTATATGAAGCAATTTCATCCGAAGTACACGTCTTTGGAAAAGCTTGAGGCGATGAGTGAGGCTGCGGGATTTGATTTGTGGAAGCAGCTTTTTGAAGATATGCGCGATTGGCGCAATCCGGATATCCCGCGTTTGTGGCCATGGATTGTGGTTGCGCCACCGCCTGCGCGCCCGGCAGTTCTGGAGCGCAATCCCTATTATTGGAAGGTCGATCCCGATGGAAATCAACTGCCGTACATCGACCGCATGACCTTTGAGATTTTTGATCCTGAAACGATTAATCTCAAGGCGATCAACGGGGAAATAGGCATGCAGGGGCGGCACCTTCAGTTCCAGAATTATCCGCTGTTTATGGAGGGGAGAAAGAAGGGCGATTATCGGGTTGTGCATTGGATCAATGGATCGGCGGGGTCAAATATCCTGGCGTTGAATTTGAATCACCGCGATCCGGAAATGAAGAGGATTATCGGGGATCATCGCTTTCGAAAAGCCCTATCACTCGCGCTGAATCGCGATGAATTAAACGAGGCGGATTATTTTGGGATTGGGAAGCCGCGACAAGTGTGTCCGCCGCCATCGTCGCCGTTTTACGATGCGGATTACGAGCGTGCATATATCGAATACGATCCGGACCGCGCAAATGTATTGCTCGACGAGATGGGTTTGAAGCGCGGGAGAAATGGCATGCGACTGCGGGCAGATGGGGCACCTATTAAGCTCTATATTGAGACGACGTCTCTGAACAATCGCATTCTGGAACTGGTGGCGAGTTATTGGACTGCGGTGGGGGTGCATTCAGAAGTCAAGGAAGAAGCGCGGCAGTTATTTTACGAGCGCAAAAAGGGTTTGTTGCACGATGTTGGCGTGTGGGGCGGGTCAGATGAGCAGATCGCTGTTCTGGATCCGCGCTGGCTCGTTCCATTTAGCGATGAGTCTGTACACGCGGTGGATTATGCGCGCTGGTATCGCACGGAAAAAAAACGCGGCGAAGAACCCCCCAGAGATATGCGGCGGTGTATTGAGTTGTTTTGGGAGATTGAGAAGACGATTGACGAAGAGGAACAGATCAGGCTTATGGGAGAAATTATCGATTTGAATCGGAAGAATTTATGGGTTATCGGCACGGTGGGGGCATTGCCCTCGTTTTATCTGGTCAAAAATTCATTTCGCAATGTGCCCGAGGTCGCGATGTCCGGCTGGGCATTTCGCACGCCCGGTAATACGGCGGTTGAGTGTTATGCGATTGAGGAATAGGAAAGATAGATGCTAAATTTGGTGATTAAACGCCTGTTGTGGATGATTCCCACGATGGTAATCATCTCATTTATTTCGTTTTCAATTATCCAGCTTCCTCCGGGGGATTATCTCACGTCGTATATTGCTGCGCTGGGTGAGACGGGGGAGACGGTGGATGAGGCACAGGCTGCGGCACTGCGGGCGCGGTACAATCTCGATCAGCCCTTTATGGTGCAATACTGGCGGTGGTTGAAAGGTATGGTGCAGGGCGATTTGGGGATGTCGTTTGAGTGGAATCGCCCCGTGACAGAGCTGATTGGCGAACGCATTTTGCTGACGTCTATTATTTCGATTGTGACGCTACTGGTGACGTGGGCACTGGCGATTCCGGTTGGGATTTATTCGGCTGTGAAGCAGTATTCACTGCCGGATTATTGTTTTACGTTTTTGGGCTTTATCGGGCTTGCAACGCCCAATTTTTTGCTCGCGCTCATTTTTATGTACATCGGGTATTCCGTGTTTGGGGTGAGTGCAGGCGGTCTGTTTTCACCGGAGTATCAGAGTGCGGCGTGGTCCTTTGGCAAATTTCTCGATTTGCTCTGGCATTTGTGGATCCCTGTGATTGTGATTGGCACGTCGGGTACGGCGGGGTTGATACGGGTGATGCGGGGCAATTTGCTGGATGAATTGCGGAAACAATACGTGATGACTGCCCGCGCCAAAGGCGTGCGCTACTGGGTGTTGCTGATGCGGTATCCGGTGCGTGTGGCGCTCAATCCGCTCGTCAGTACTGTGGGATGGGTTTTGCCGGGTATTGTGTCTGGGGCGACGATTACGTCGGTGGTGTTGGGGTTGCCGACGACGGGACCGCTGTTATTGCGCGCGCTTATGAATCAGGATATGTATCTGGCGGGCAGTATGGTGATGATGTTGAGCCTGTTGACGCTTGTCGGTACGCTCATTTCAGACATTTTGTTGTTGTGGCTCGATCCGCGCATTCGATACGAAGAGGGAGAGCATTAGATGGCTATGCCCAGACGAGAAGAGGTGGTCGAGCAAGATGTGCTGACCGGGGAAACGGAGGCTTATGCCGCGTCTCAGTGGCAGTTGATGTGGTGGAAGTTTCGCAAGCACCACCTGGCGATGGCTGCGGGTATGGTTATTGTCGCGCTTTATGTGGTGGCTGTGTTTTGCGAGTTTTTGGCGCCTTATACGCTCAATCATCGGCAGGTTGCCTATGCGTTTGCTCCGCCCCAGCGTTTGCAATTTGTGTCGGATGAGGGCGTGCATTTCTGGCCGTTTGTGTATGGGATCAAGGGCGTGCGACATCCGGAAACGCTTCGGAAGTTCTATATCGAAGACCGCTCGCAACGCTATGCCGTACGGTTGTTTGTGCGAGGCGCACCCTATCGGTTCTGGGGCTTGTTTGAGACGGATATCCATCTTTTTGGCGTTGATGATGGGGGGACGCTTTTTCTGTTGGGTACGGATCATCTCGGGCGGGATTTGCTTTCGAGGATTATTTACGGTTCGCGCATTTCGCTGACGATAGGGCTGGTGGGGGTGACACTGAGTTTTGTGTTTGGTCTGGTGATCGGCGTGGTGTCCGGGTACTACGGGGGTTGGATCGACAATCTCATTCAGCGCGGGATTGAGATTCTCAGGTCTTTTCCGTCTATTCCGCTGTGGATGGCTCTGGCCGCGGCGCTGCCTTCATCGTGGTCGCCCTTGCAAATCTATATGGGCATTACGGTTGTGTTGTCCTTTATTGGGTGGACGGGTTTGGCGCGGCAGGTGCGCGGGAAAATTTTGTCGTTGCGCGAAGAGGATTTTGCAACTGCTGCGCTGCTTGCCGGCGCGAGTCGCTGGCGGATTATGACGCGGCATTTGCTGCCTTCGTTTATGAGCCATATTATCGTGAGTTTGACGCTCGCTGTGCCGGGTATGATTTTGGGCGAGACTTCGCTGAGTTTTCTCGGTCTTGGGCTGCGTCCGCCGGTGACGAGTTGGGGCGTGCTGTTGAAAGAGGCGCAAAATGTTCAGGCTGTGGCTTTTCAGCCGTGGCTTTTGACGCCTGTGATTTTTGTAATTATTACTGTGCTCGCATTTAATTTTGTCGGCGACGGTCTGCGCGACGCCGCCGATCCTTATTCACGTTAGGGGATTAGACTTATGGAACTTCGACAGAATCGGGTAAAACACAAGTTGCGACGAGGCGAACAGGCGTATATCGCCGGTGGATTTACGCACGCGGATGATATCGACGCATTTGGTCCCGCAAATTTTGATGGGATATGGATTGAGGGTGAGCACGGCCCTATGGCTTTTGACGAGTTGGGCAATCTCACGCGCGCCTGTGATCTGTGGGGCATGACGTCGATTGTGCGCGTGAATCGCAATGATCAGACGCTTATTTATCGCACCCTGGACAGGGGGGCGCAGGGTATTGTGGTGCCGCATGTGAATACGCGCGAAGAAGCGGAAAATGTCGTGGCGGGCGGGCGGTTCGCGCCCATTGGTCAGCGCGGTATGTTCACGAGTCGGCAGGGCTATGGGGTTGCGGATTATTTTGCTAAGGCGAATGACGAAGTATTGCTCACCATTTTGATTGAAGATATTGTCGCGGTGGAGAATCTGGATGAGATTCTGACTGTGGGTCAGATCGATGTGTTTTTTGTCGCGCCTTCAGATCTGGGGGCGTCGATGGGGTATATTGACGATTTAGAAAATAAAGTGGTGCAAAAGACGATTGACGACGCGCTTGCAAAGATCATCGCGTCGGGACGTATAGCGGGTACGATGACTTCCTCAGACAATGTCGGGAAATTCGCCGCTGCCGGGGTGCAGATGATGCTGGTGAATAGCACCGGGTGGTTGCAAGAGGGTGCGAAGGCGTTTATAGCGCGGGCAAAAGGGGTTGTGTGATTTGGACCATGTGTTGACCATAAATAATTTGAAGACGCACTTTTTTCTCGATGAGGGAACGGTTCGCGCTGTGGATGGCGTGACGATGGATATTCCCCGGGGAAAGACGATGGGTATTGTGGGGGAGAGTGGGTGCGGGAAGAGTGTGACGGCTTTTTCGGCATTGCGCCTGGTGTCATCACCCGGGCGGATTGTGGAGGGCGAGATTGTTTTGCATCGTCCCGACCGCGAGATTTATTTGACGGATCTGGACGAGGAGGGCGAGGATATTCGCGCGATTCGCGGGCACGAGATTGCGATGATTTTTCAGGAGCCGATGACGTCGCTGAGTCCGGTGCATACGGTGGGGTTTCAAATTGTGGAGGCGATTCGGCTGCATCTCGATTTGCGGGGTGAAGAAGCGCGGTCACTCGCCGTAAATATGCTGGATCGGGTTGGGATTCCGGATGCGGAGCGGCGGTTTGCACAATATCCGCACGAGATGAGCGGTGGGATGCGACAGCGCGTGATGATTGCCATGGCGCTTTCGTGCCGTCCATCACTGTTGATTGCCGATGAACCCACGACGGCATTAGATGTCACGATTCAGGCACAGATACTGGATTTGATGCGCGATTTGCAAGACGAATTTCAGATGTCGATTATGTTGATTACACACGATTTGGGTGTGGTCGCAGAGATGTCAGATGAGGTTGCGGTGATGTATATGGGGCGCATTGTGGAACACGCGGCGACAGAGGAGATTTTTGAAAATCCCAAACACCCCTATACACAGGCGCTGATGCAATCTATCCCGGGAATGACCCGGGCGAGAAAGACGCGGTTGCAGACGATCAGGGGGTCCGTGCCCGATCCCTATACGCAATTGCAGGGGTGTCCTTTTCATCCGCGATGTGAAGTGGCGCAGGATGGGGTGTGCAATGCGGGCGATAGGCCAGAATTGCTCGCTGTTGGAGATGGGCATGGGGTTGCGTGTGTGTTGTACGAATAGACGAATAGACGAATAGACGAATGGCGATACACACTGATACTGACTTACATCATGTCAGCACATGCTTTGGGAGGATGGGCGGGGTTCGTTGATTCGTTGATTCGCTGATTCGTTGATTCGCTGTTTTGCCGAGAGGATGTGCGCGATGCGTGAACAGAATGCCCTGTTGCGGGTGCGCGATCTAAGAAAGCATTTTCCTATTACGCGTGGTTTTTTCAATACGGTTGTCGGCCAGGTCAAAGCCGTAGATGGCGTGAGTTTTGATTTGTTTGAGGGTGAGTGCCTGGGACTGGTAGGGGAAAGTGGATCGGGTAAAACAACGGTTGGGCGCACGATTTTGCGGGCGATAGCCCCCACGGCTGGCGAGGTGTGGTTCCGCAAGGATAGCGAGGAGGTCGATGTTGCACGGGCGCCTCACGATGTGCTCAAGTCATTGCGCCGAGATATGCAGATGATTTTTCAAGATCCCTATGCTTCTTTGAATCCGCGTATGACGGTGCTCGATATTATTGGTGAACCGCTGCTGGTCAATGGGGTCGCAGATCGCCACGAACGGGAGACGCGCGTGCGGGAATTGCTCGCTCAGGTGGGGTTGAATCCCCATTTTTTGCGGCGGTATCCACACGCTTTTAGCGGGGGGCAGCGGCAGCGTATTGGCATTGCGAGGGCACTGGCATTGCATCCCAGGTTGATCGTGGCGGATGAACCCGTTTCCGCGCTGGATGTCTCTGTGCAGGCGCAGGTGCTCAATTTGCTTCAGGAGTTGCAAGAAAAGTTCGGGTTGACGTATTTGTTTGTCGCGCACGATTTGAGTGTGGTGCGCCATATTTCCGACCGCGTGGCGGTGATGTATGTGGGTAAGGTTGTGGAATTGGCTCCGGTTGATCAGCTTTTTCAAAGTCCGGCGCATCCCTATACCGAGGCACTTTTGTCGGCGGTGCCCAATCCAGATCCCAAACGAAAGAAGAAGCGCGTTTTGCTGTCTGGCGAGGTAGCGGATCCCGGGAATACGCCTTCGGGATGCGCGTTTCATCCGCGCTGTCCTTATGCTGAGGATCAATGTAAGGAGGAAGTTCCAGAATTGCGCGAGATCGCGCCAGGGCATGCGGTGCGCTGTCATTTGAGCGATGTATTGCAGTTGGAAGGTATGGCTGGGTAGGGGCAGACCCATGAATCTGCCCATCATTCGTAAAAGGAGAAAGAGATGAAGGTTGAACACATTGCTTTTGTGGTTGATGATCCCGATGTGGTTGCAAAGTGGTATTGCGATAATCTGGGTATGCGCGTTGTGCGCCAGGGGCCACCACCCATCAAGATGACGTTTGTGGCGGATTCGGAAGGGGAGACGATGTACGAGCTTTATCACCAGCCAGAGGTGGAGACGCCAGATTATGCTTCGATGCACCATCTGGCACTGCATTTTGCTTATGCGACCGAGGATATTGAGGCCGATTTCGCGCGATTGAAAGCCGCGGGTGCAACGGTTGTGCAGGAACCCGAACCCACGGATGCAGGGGATACGCTGGCGATGCTGCGCGATCCCTGGGGCGTTTGCGTGCAACTGGTGCATCGCAAAGAGAAGATGCTTTGAGGGGTGAGAAATTAGACTCAATTATTGACCATTATGCTCGTTAATGGTAGATTATGGCCCGATTGCGATTTGGGAGGAGAGTGTATGCCTGTTCTGGATGTTGAGAGGCTCAAAGGGGCCTGTACACAGGTGTTTGAAGGCGCGGGTCTGGGCGCGGAAGAAGCGCGCCAGATTGCGCATTCGCTGGTGTTGTCCAATTTGATGGGGCACGATTCCCACGGTGTGATTCGCCTGGTGCAATACGTTCAGGCACTCGAGGAAGGGCGCGTGCATGCAGGGCAAGAGATCGCGGTTGTGCGCGAGGCCGATGCTTCGGCGGTTGTCGATGGTGGTTGGGGGTTTGGACAAACGGTTTGCCATCAGGCTATGGCACTGGCAATGGAGAAAGCAAAACAGCGGTCGGTTGCCGTGGTCGAACTTTTCAATAGCGGGCATATTGGACGTTTGGGCGAATATGTGGAGGTCGCTGCCGAGGCCGAGATGATTGGCATTGTGATGTGCAACAATCACGGCGGGGGATTGCTTCAGCATCCGTTTGGCGGCATTGACGCGCGCATGTCGCCCAATCCCATTGCCGTGGGCATTCCCACGGGGGGCGATTTTCCAATTGTCGTGGATTTGACCACGAGTGTTGTCGCGGAGGGGAAAATTCGGGTGAAGCGCAATTTGGGGGAATCGCTGCCCGAAGGCTGGGTTATTGATGCAGAGGGTGATCCGACGACGGATCCGGCAAAGTTTTACGGTCCTCCCAGAGGGGTTATTTTGCCTTTTGGCGGGATTTCCGCGCATAAGGGCTACGCGCTCTCTGTGGTGGTCGATGTTTTGTCTGGCGCACTCGGTGGCGGTGGTTGCAGTCGCGAAGGTGGACTTTCCGGTGGCAATGGGGTGTTTATTATGGCGCTGGATATTGGGGCTTTTGTCGGACGCGATCAATTTCGCGATGAGATGCAATCATTTGTTCAGTTTTTGAAGAGTGCCCGGCTCGCGCCCGGGTTTGATGAAATTTTGATGCCAGGTGAGATGGAAGCGCGCATGCGGCGGGAGAAAGAAGCCCGTGGTGTAGATATAGATGATGAGACCTGGCGACAGATTTGCGAAACAGGACAGGCAGTTGGTATAACCTTAGCTTAAGGAGGGTGGTTTGCCGAAGGATGAACTCAATGCCGTTGTGACACAACGTCTCGAAGTGACCCCCGATTTGATTATTCTTCGCGTTGTGCCCGACGGATGGGAATTGCCAGCTTTTGAAGCCGGACAATTTGGCGTGATCGGATTGCCTCCCGAGGCACCCCGCACAGAGTATTCAGATCCTGTCGAAGATTATGAGAAGCCGCAGAGAGGTTTGATCCGGCGGGCGTATTCTATTGCATCTTCTTCGGTGGCAACAGAGTACCTCGAGTTTTATATCACCCTGGTGAGGTCGGGGGCGTTGACGCCCAGGTTATTCGCACTCGAAATTGGCGATCGCCTCTGGTTGGGGCCAAAAATTACGGGTATGTTTACGCTGCAAGATGTTCCGCCAAATAAAAATGTCGTGATGGTGGCGACGGGTACGGGCTTGGCGCCTTATATGAGTATGTTGCGGACTTATTTGAAAGAAAACACAGAGCGGCGTTTTGTGGTGTTGCACGGGGCGCGACATTCATGGGACTTGGGGTATCGATCAGAGTTGGAGATGATGCAGGATTTATGCGCTAATTTTATTTATATCCCCCAGATTAGCCGTCCGGCAAATGAGCATGTGGCGTGGAGCGGATATACGGGTTATGTGCAGAATTTGTGGACAGATGGTCCGCTCGATGAGGTCTGGGGGGGACATCCCACACCGGAAGATACGCATGTGTTTGTATGCGGTAATCCCTATATGTGCGATGATGTGACAGAAATTTTGATTTCAGAGGGTTTTAAGGAGCATAAACGGAGAGATCCCGGGCAGATACATATAGAACGCTATTGGTGAGATATGGGAGAGGATATAACGACTGATGCGATTGTGCTGGGTGCCGGGCACAATGGCCTCATTTTGCAGGCGTATTTGTGTCGCGCAGGACTCGATGTGATTTGCCTGGAGCGAACGGATAAACCCGGAGGCGGGCTGGCGACTGTTGAAGACCCCCGTTATCCGGGTTTTTTGCACAATACGCATTCTTTTTTTCATCGCGCCATCACGCAAATGCCGTGGTTTGACGATTTGCACCTGGAACGGTATGGCGCGCGCTATATTGAACCCGAACTGAATGTGGCGCTTGTGCTGCGAAATGGCGATGTGCTGAAATGGTACACGGATTTTGAACGCACTGAAGACAGTTTTGCACGGTTTAGCAAAAGGGATGCACAGACACTTCGGCGATGGCGCAATGCGTTTGACCCCGTTGTGAGAAATATTCTGTCTGTAGAGGCACAGGCGCCGCCTTTGCCGCAGGCGTTGAGGCGAAAAATTTTGTCGCAGTCCCGAGAGGGGAAGATGTTGCTCGAAGTCAGCGCGCTTTCTCCGCTGGAGTTTGTGAATCGGGAATTTGAACACCCGGTTATTCGGGCTGGATTGTTGTTTTTCAATGGTCTGCGCGAAGTGGATTTGCGCGCCGCGGGATTTGGACACCATATACCGGCTTTGCTGGCGAGCAAGGGGAAAGCTCAGATGTGTGTGGGTGGATCCGCGGGGCTGGCGCGCGCACTAATTGCTGCTATTTCTGAGATGGGTGGGGAGATATGGTTGCAAACTGTACCCGGGCGCATTGTGGTGGAGGATAATCGCGTTAGAGGTGTTGAAACGACGGATGGGAAGTATATTAAAGCGCCTGTGGTTGTGTCCAGCTTGAATCCCCATCAGACGTTTCTCGATTTGATTGACCGCGAGGCATTGCCCGGGATGTGGCAAAACCGGGTCGAGAGATTTCAGTACAATGTGCTGGCTCCGCTGTTCGCACTCCATTTGAATTTGGGTGAATCGCCGCGTTATCGCGCTGTGGAAAAACATCCGGAGGTGGCGGATTCGCTGATGGTTATTCTGGGGCTGGAACACGCGGATCAATATGGGGATATTGTTGCCCACCACGAAAAGGGAACGATTCCGCCGACTGTGATGTGGGGCGCGTGTCCAACGCATTTTGACACAACGCAGGCTCCTTTGGGAAAACACACGGCGTTTATGTGGCAGAAGTTGCCGTTTCACCTGTATGGCGATTCTGCAAACTGGGATAGTCAGCGGGATGTGGTTGGTCGCGATATGCTGGATATGTGGTCTGAATACGCGCCTAATTTGAAGGATTGCGTGATCGATTCTTTTGTTCGCAGTCCGCTGGATGTCGAACGCGCATTGCCCAATATGCGGGATGGGGATTTGCTCGTGGGTGCGTTTACAAATGGGCAGACGGGTTATAACCGTCCTTTTCCCGGTGCCGGGCATTATCGGGGATATTTTGAAGGGCTGTATCTTTGCGGGTCGTGCTGTCATCCCGGTGGCAATGTGACCGGTTTGCCGGGTTATAATGCAGCACAGGTTATTCACAGCGATCTGGGTATTACTGCTTCCTGGATACCTGAGCCTGTGGATGTGAGATTGGGGGGATAAGCCTGCGTCAGGACAGGAGGAGTGGGAAGTATTCTAAGATTGAGAGGACAAAGCCGAGGACGGTGAGCAAAAGACAGATCAGGGCTATGAGAATGGTGATGCGTCCTTCGCGGTATTCTGCACTTGAAACGAGGATTTGCGCTGCGATCCAGCCGCCGATAAAACCGCCCAGATGCGCCCAGTTGTTGACGCCGCTCATGAGAAAGCCCAGGACAAATAGCATGATGGCCCATTGCCACATCTGCCGCGTCATTAGGGACATCATCTGCGTTTTCTGCTTGCGGCCGTACACAATGATGGCGGCAAAAAGTCCAAAAATAGCCCCTGAAGCGCCTACGGTGGGGTAGCCTGAGATGAGATTGGATAGGATGAAGCCGATAGCTCCCGCGACGGTGTAGATGATAAAATAGCGCGCCGGACCGAAGAATTGCCCGACCTCAGGACCGAGTTGCCGGATCCACAGGACGTTGAACAGTATGTGGAGGAGGCTGCCGTGAAGATATGTCGCGGTGAGCACGGTCCACCAGGGGGCTTCGCCATGGGTCATACCGAGAACGATCAGCGGGATATTGCCAGGGCTTAGCATGCCAAAAAGCCCGCCGCCCATAGACAGTGCGGCGCCGAGGTCGAGCAATAGACTGACTGCGTAAAGGGCAATACACGCGGTGGGTATCAGGGTGAGGACGTCGATGCGACCGCCGAAAAGTCGGTTCAGCGCGGGACCGACACCCCAGAGACTGGGATTATAAGCGCCGCAATGTGGGCATCTTTTCTCATCGGTATTGATGAGGTAGCCACAGCCTGGGCAGATCATGGAGGTGGGAGGTGGCATGGGATTACTCGAGTTTTGACCAGTTGTTGAGGATGAGGGAGATGCCCCTGAGTACGCGTCGCATATCGCATTCTGACGTGTGGCCCATAGCCGCAATGCGGAAGGCTTTGTCTCTGGTGTCGCCATAGCCCGGGGCGAGTTGTACATTGAGCAATTTTTTTGCGCGATCGACGAAATCAGAGCCCGAGATGTAGTCTGGTAAGAGGATGGCATTTACGGTCAGGCTCTCGTATCCCGGTTTGGCTATGAGGTTCAGGCCATGTTTTCTCGCCCATTCGCGTTGCATGTGGGCGAGGCTCTGGTGGCGTTTGAAGCGCTGGTCGCCTTCTCGTTTCATTTCTTCGAGACGCGCATTCAGACATTGTAGGGTCAGGTCGGCTACGGTCATGGGGGTTTGGGCTGTTTTTGCGCGCGTTCGCCATTCGATCAAGTCGAGGACATAACCGCGGTTTGGCGTGTTGGCTGCGATGTCAAACGCGCGGTCGGATACAATCATGACAGAGCCGATGGTAGGGCACGCGAAATCTTTTTGCAGGCTCCAGAGATAGTAGTCGGGGCGCAGGGTCTCAATCGGCGTATCTGATGCCCCTGCTATGCTGACTGCATCGATGGCAATCAGGGTTTTGGGAGATGTGTTGCGGACGGTGTCACACATTTCCTGTACGGGTAGCATAACACCGGTAGATGTTTCGTTGTGGGTTAAAAGGGCAAGGTCGTAATTTTTTGCAATGGCATTGGACCATGTCCGAGCGCAGATGCCGTCGCCCCAGGCTGCTTTTAAGATGTCGATGTTGCGTCCGTGACTTGTGAAGATCTGTGCCCATTTTTTGGAAAAAGCACCGATGTCCATGCCCAGTGTCGCGCTATTGCAGGGCGTATTGGTGACGACCATTTCCCAGTTGTAGCTGCCGGTGTGACCGAAGATGAGCGGCGTAAATCCGCGTGGAATTTGAAAGACTTCGCGCAGCAAATCTACAGTTTTTTGATAGCAAGCTTGAAATGCAGCGGATCGGTGGGAATAGGTCGTCTGATATGTTTGCAAGACCCGGCGAACCGCAGGGGTGAGCATGTGCGGTCCAGGTGCCCAAAGGGCAAGTGCGGGCAGGCGAAGGTTGGCTATTTCTCGGGCAAGAGCTGATGACAAGCGGTTTGCTCCATAAAAAAAACCCGTTAATTTAACGGGTTGGATTAATGGAGCGGGAAACGGGATTCGAACCCGCGACCTTCTGCATGGCAAGCAGATGCTCTAGCCAGCTGAGCTATTCCCGCTCGTTGTGAGGACTCAAAAATTACAAAAAGGATCATGGCTTGTCAAGGTCAATTTTGTCTTTGTTGGTAAAGGGGCTGTTCTTTATTTTTGAGATGAAGAAGAAAAATAAATGCAAAGGAGATGATGGTGAGCGACGAGGCATACACGCTTGCAATAGATATTGGCGGCACATTCACAGATGTTGTGTTGAGAGAACACGCTTCGGGTGTTTTGTCTGTGGCGAAGGTGTTGACGCAGTCTCCAGACCCTTCGGTCAGTGTGCTGGAGGGCGTGAAAGAGGTGCTCGATGGGGTATCGCCAGGCGCGATTTCCCGAGCGGTTCACGGCACGACGCTGGTGACAAACGCGCTGATTGAGCGCAGGGGGGCTAAGACCGGGCTGATTGCGACAGCGGGTTTTCGAGACGCGCTGGAAATCGGGCGCGAAGGACGTTACGATATCTACGATTTGTTTTTAAAATTGCCTGAACCCCTCGTTGAGAGGCGGTTGCGCGTTGAGGTGCGGGAGCGGCTGTACGCGCGTGGCGAGGTGATGACGCCATTAAATGAAGATGATGTGGTCAAAGCCTGCGAGGCGTTGCGCGAAGCCGGGGTGGAGGCGGTCGCCATTGTGTTTTTGCACGCTTATGTCAATCCCGATCACGAGCGTCGTGCAGAGGAGATTGTGCGTTTTCTTATGCCCGATGCAGGCATTTCGGTTTCGCACAGGGTTGCCGCCGAACTTCGAGAATTTGAGCGCACTTCCACGACTGTGGCAAATGCTTATGTGCAGCCTATGGTGGAAAAATATCTCGCGCGTTTGGAAGATGGGTTGAAGGCGCTGGGGATTTTGGCACCGCTGCATATTATGCTGTCAAACGGTGGGTCGTGTTCTGTGCAGACCGCAATGCGTTTTCCCGTGCGTCTCGTAGAATCCGGTCCTTGCGGCGGCGCGCTTGCCGCGGCGCATTACGGCAATCGGTCGGGGTATCGGCAGATTCTCGCATTTGATATGGGGGGCACGACGGCAAAGGCCATTTTGAGCGAAAATGGGGCGTTTCCCATTACGACTGAATCAGAGGTCGCACGGGTTTATCGCTTCAAGCGCGGCAGCGGATTGCCCTTGCTCGTACCCGTGCTCGATATGATCGAGATTGGAGCAGGTGGAGGCAGTATCGCGCATGCGAGTGAATTGGGTTTGCCCACGGTTGGGCCGCAAAGTGCGGGGGCAGATCCCGGTCCTGCCTGTTATGCGCGTGGTGGACAGTTACCCACGGTGACGGATGCCGATCTCTTGTTGGGCTATTTAAATGCCGGGTATTTTTTGGGCGGACAAATGGATCTGGATGTGGGTCGCGCTGCGGATGCGGTCGATGAATTTGCGCGATTTATCGGGCTGGATCGCGTGCGCGCCGCACAGGGTATTCACGATTTGGTGAATGAAAATATGGCCAATGCCGCGCGGGTTCACGCTGCCGAGCGCGGGATTGATTTGAATGGATACGCGCTTGTTGCAACGGGTGGGGCTGGGCCTGTACACGCATGCGGGGTTGCGATGCGATTGGGGATTGACCGGGTGATTGTGCCGCCAGCTGCGGGTGTGGGATCGGCTTTTGGTTTGATGCTCGCGCCGATTGCTTTTGATTATGTGCGGAGTTTTGTGTCGCGGATCGCCGCGTTGGATCGCGAGGTTGTCAATAAGCTCTATGGGGAGATGGAAGACGAAGGCCGTGCGCTTGTGCGAGAGGCGGGGATTGATGATTCTGAGATCCGCGTGGTACGCACGGCAGATATGCGATATGTGGGGCAAGGGCACGAGATAAGCGTTCCCGTACCTTTGGGAGAATTCACAGAAAGTTCCGATGGCGCGCTTCAAGCGGCTTTTGATGCATCGTATAAAAAATTATACGGACGCCTGTGTGAGGGAGTTCCCGTTGAGGCCATCCACTGGCGCGTGACGGTTTCGGGGCCAGAGCCGGAAATTTGCGATGTTGGGTCCTTTGGGGAAGTCGCGGGCGATCAGGTGTCTGAGGGACAGCGCGACGTTCTTTTTTCGGAAGGGAAATACGGGACTTCGGTTTACAGGCGAGAGGAACTTGGAAGAAGGGTTGTTTTGCAAGGTCCCGCTATTGTCGAGGAGGTTGAATCCACTACGGTACTGCCGCCCGGATGGGTGTTGCAGGTCGATGATACGGGTAATCTGATTCTCATCAGGGAGGATGTAGGAAAAGCGCGAATAGACGAATAGACGAATAGACGAATAGACGAATAGACGAATAGACGAATAGACGAATGGAAATATATACTGGTTTTGGGAGGATGGGCGGGGTTCGTAGATTCGCTGATTCGTAGATTCGCTGATTTTTATATGGAGGATGTATGACGGGGCGCGAGATCGATGCGGTTGAGCTGGAAGTGCTTTGGAATCGCCTTATTTCTATTGTGAATGAGCAGGCAGCAGCGCTGATGCACGCTTCTTTTACAACGGTGGTGCGCGAGGCCGGTGATTTGTCTGCGGGGGTGTTTGACCGCGGGGGTAACATGTTGGCGCAAGCGGTGACGGGGACGCCGGGGCATATCAATACAATGGCGAATTGCGTGCGGCATTTCGTGAAAGCGTATCCGATTGATACGCTGAACCCCGGCGATAGTTTGCTCACCAATGATCCGTGGATGGGGTCGGGGCATTTGCACGATATTACAGTTGTCACACCGGTTTTTTATCGGGGCAGGGGCGTGGGGTGGTTTGCCAATACTTGCCATGCCATGGATATTGGTGGCCGCACGCTGGGGGCCGGTGCACGTCAGGTGTATGAAGAGGGCCTGAATATCCCGATTATGAAATTGTTTAGCGAGGGAGAGATCAATCGCGATTTGATCGCAATTGTGCGGGCAAATGTGCGCGAGCCAGATCAGGTTGTCGGCGATTTGTACGCGCAGCAGGCAGGGAATGATGTGGGGGCTGTCAAGTTGCTTCAGGCGCTGGAACATTACGATCTCGTGGATCTGGAGGGTTTGTCGGAACTGATTTTGGATCGGTCAGAAGCGGCAACCCGAGAGGCGATTTCGGAGATTGCAAATGGTGTTTATGAGGATGAGGTGAAACTCGATGGGTACGACAGACCGCTGGTTATTCGCGCAAAAGTTATTGTCAAAGATCGCAGTTTGATCGTTGATTATACGGGCACGTCGCCACAGGTCGATCGCGGGATCAATGTGGTGTACAATTACACGCATGCCTATACGACTTATCCCTTGAAATGCGCCGTTAGCCCGCATATTCCCAATAATGAAGGCAGTTTTCGTCCCATAACAGTTACGGCACCCGAGGGATGTATCTTAAATGCACAATTTCCATGTGCTGTGGGCGCGCGGCATCTGGTTGGGCATTTTCTTTCGCAGCCGCTATTGGGAGCGCTTTCTCAGGCGATTCCCGATCGCGTGATTGCCGATGGGTCGGCTGGGCTTTGGAATACGCAGTTGGAGGGGATAGGTCGCACGGGTGAACGCTTTGCGTATATCTTTTTTTCCGCAGGAGGTATGGGTGCGCGTCCCGGCGATGATGGGATTTCGGCGACGGCTTTTCCCAGTGGGATTAAGGGCGTGCCTGCCGAAGCGATTGAGTCCGTGTCGCCCGTGATTATGCACAGGCGCGCGTTGATTCCCGATTCTGGCGGTGCGGGTACTTTTCGGGGTGGTTTGGGGCAGGAGATGGTTTTGTCTGTTGACTCCGATCATCCCACGCTGCATTCGTGTATGTACGATCGCACGCGCTATGCACCGCGCGGTTTTTTGGGGGGAGGCGATGGCAGGCGCGGCGAACTTTTTTTGTCGGATGGCACTGTTCTGCCGCCAAAGGGGCGCTATGACCTCCAACCCGGGCAGTCGGTGACGTTGCGCATTCCGGGCGGTGGGGGCTATGGGTCGCCTTTTGAACGCGATCCCAAAAGGGTGGTGGAGGATGTCAAACAGGAGCGGCTATCGCACGAAGCCGCGCGAGACGCTTATGGCGTGGCGATTACGGCTGATCTCGAGGTAGATGTTGAAGAGACCGCTGTTTTGAGGAGAAAAATGAATGGCTGAAAAAAGTAACCAGACATATTCTCCTGTGGCATTATGGCTGGCGTGGAAGCGCATTTTTGCTTTTGCCCGGCCATACTTGTTGCGGCTCGTTCTGGGGCTGGTATTTACCGCGTTTTCTTCAGGTGTGTGGCTGCTGATTCCGCTGGGCTTGCGGTCGCTTTTGGATTCTGTGTTCGAGCAGGGCGATCGACAGCAGTTGGATTTGCTGGCGCTTGGCATGCTGGTGCTGTTTGTGCTTCAGTCGCTATTGCACGTTGGCAGCCATTACTGGATTTCCTGGGTGGGTGAGCGCGTGGTGACAGATCTGCGAAAGAAGGTTTACGCGCATTTGCACCTTTTGGGGCTTCGCTTTTATGCCGATCACAGGTTGGGCGAACTCATGTCGCGTTTGACCAATGATGTGGGGGCTATCAGAAATGCCGCGACGGGGGCTATTTCGCAGGTTTTGATGACGGGGATTATGACTGTTGGCTCTGTGGCGGCTATGGTTGCTCTCAATTGGCGATTGAGTCTGGTAGTGTTTGCCGCTGCGCCGGTTGCTGCTGTTGGGACGCGCTATTTTGGACAGCGCATCCGCGAATTATCTCGCACGGTGCAGGATCGGTTGGGCGATACGACTGCGATTGCCGAAGAAGCCCTGTCGGCTGTGCGGGTTGTTAAGGCGTTTGCACGCGAAGTTTTTGAGGTGAATCGGTTTGGCAAGGCAAACGAAGATTTGTTTCGCACATCGCGCTATCGCGTGATTATGGAGGCGGTTTTTTCGGCTTGTATTGCATTTCTTTTTATGCTGGCACTGGTGGTAATTTTCTGGTATGGGGGCACGGAGGTGCTGGCCGGGCGCTTGTCGGCGGGCGATCTGGTGGCGTTTATCTTTTACGCGATGAATATTTCCCGGTCTGTGATGGGGATTTCGCGTCTTTATGCGTCCTTAAATTCTGCTGTGGGTGCGTCAGAACACATTTTTGAGTTGCTGGAGACGCGACCGGAGATTGCCGATGGCGAGGGTGCGTTTCCGCTTGCAGATGTTCGCGGTGCCGTGGCGTTTGAAGATGTTTGGTTTGGATACCAGTCCGCCCGCCCGGTAATCAAGGGGGTTTCATTTGAGACCCTGCCTGGGCAAACAATAGCACTTGTGGGGGCGAGCGGCGCGGGTAAGACGACGCTGATGAATCTGATTCCGAGATTTTACGATGCGACCTCTGGGGTTGTGCGTGTGGATGGGGTGGATGTGCGCGATGTGCAGATTGTATCGCTGCGCGAACAGATCGCGCTGGTATCACAGGATGTGGATTTGTTCGGTACTTCCATTGGCGAAAATATCCGATATGGGCGATTGGATGCGGCGGATGAAGAGGTTGAGCAGGCGGCGCGAGATGCGAATGCCCACGATTTTATTGTGGAATTGCCAGATGGATATGGCGCGTTGGTTGGGGAAAAGGGCGTGAAATTGAGTGGGGGACAACGGCAGAGGGTTGCAATTGCGCGTGCTCTGTTGAGAGATGCACGTATTTTGTTGCTGGATGAAGCGACTTCATCGCTGGATTCGGCTTCAGAGGCGCAGGTGCAGCAGGCATTGGAACGGTTGATGGCGGGGCGCACGACATTTATTATTGCACATCGGTTGTCAACAGTACAACATGCGGATTGCATTCTGGTGCTGGATCAAGGGGAGATCGCGCAGTGCGGAACTCATGAGGCTTTGTTTGATAGGGGTGGGCTTTATCGCGAGTTGTGCGATTTGCAATTTCGGAATATGGAGATTGGCAAAGATAAGGCTATCTGACCGTTGTCATCTGGATCTGGTCTATCTGGTGGTGGAGATCTTGTACTGCCGGATAAATTTGTTTGTGTACGCGGTTGTAAATTCTGTTGTAATGGACGACCTGTTCAGGTATGGGGTGAATGGTCTGCAGGGGGATATCGAGCGTGTGCAGGGCATCGGTGATGTCCGCGTAAACACCTGTGCCCAATCCCGCGAGTACTGCCGCGCCCAGGGCTGTTGCTTCATCCATTTCAGCGAGGGCGATGGGCTGGTTCAGAACAGTGGCTTTGATTTGCATGAGGAGTTGGTTGCGGATACCTCCGCCGATTGCGACAATATTTTTTGTTTCGGGCACGCCGGGATGAGATTTGGACGCGTCGATAATATGGCGCATTTCCAGAGATAGACCTTCGAGGATTGCGCGAAAGAGCGTACCTCGGTTGGCATCGGGGGTCAGGCCAATAAATGTTCCGCGTGCTATGGCTTCTGCATGGGGTGGGTTGGTAAAGCGCAGTTGTGGGAGAAAGCCAACACCCAGACTACCGGGGGGCGATTCGCTCGCTTCGGAAATTAAGGTGTTATAATCTGCGTCTTCGCCAAATAAACTGCGGAACCACTCGATGCTCGCTCCGCTTGTAAACAATCCGCCGAGGAAGTAATATTGGTCGGGTGCGACGTGCGCGCCTATGGTGAAGTTTTGGCGGCCTATTTGCGGGTCTGTAAGCGGCTGAGAAATGGGCAGGCACATGGCTTCTGCGGTGCCCAGAGAATTGAGCATTGTTCCCGGTTCTGTAACACCAACGGCAAGTGCGCCACAAATATGGTCGTGTCCACCAGCGCATATTCGCGTGTGCAGGGGCAGGCCGGTTTCGCGTGCGATGTTGGGAAGAATGGTGCCCAGGTCTGTTCCTGCATTGCAAAGCGGTGCGAAGAGATTTGGCGAAAGACGGAGTTCACTGAGGATATCGTTTGCCCATTGCCGCCTATGGAGGTCAAAGGCAAGGGTGCGAGAGGCGAGGGAATAGTCGGTGGCGGGTATGCCCGATAATCGAAAGGCAATATAATCGGCTGTGTTGAGCCAGGTGGCGGTTCGCGCAAAGGCTTCGGGCTGATGTTCGCGTATCCAGAGGATTTTGCACAGGCTGGAAATGGGTTGTAGTGGAAGCCCTGTAAGCGAGAAGAGTTCGTCGCGGTCAAAGGTTTTTCGCAATTGCTCGCGTTGCGGGCGGGTGCGCTGGTCAAACCACGCAATTGCATGGCCCGTTGGATTTCCGCTTCTGTCGATTGGGACGCCTGTTTCTCCAATGCTCGCGGTGGCTATGCCCGCGATGTTGGCGGGGTTGTCGATTTGTGCAACAGTATCTTTCAGGACGTTGCTCACGGTTTTCCAGAGTTCATCGGGTTTGTAATACGCCCATTCTGGCTGTGGATGATGCGTGGGCGTTTTGGCCTGTGCGCGGGCGATTTCGCGACCTCGAGGATCAAAGATCAAGGCTTTGATGTTGGTGGTTCCAACGTCGATGCCGATGAGTAAAGGGGCGGAGGATTTTTTTGTGTTCATGGTTGGCTCTTTATTGGATGATAGGGTAGGTTGTGGTTATATTATATTGAAGTATTTCAGTTGTCAAAGACAAATGGATGTTTTACCAGAGAAGGAGTGATGAGATGGACAAGATAGGGTTTGTCGGTTTGGGAATTATGGGTAAGCCTATGTGTCACAATTTATTGAAGGCGGGTTTTGATGTGACATTTTATGCTCGGCGAGATGAGATTGTGGCCGAGATGGAGGGCGCGGGGGCGACTTATGTGTCTTCGTCACAGGCGGTGGGCAAGGCAACGGATATTATTATTACGATTGTGACGGCTGATCCCGAGGTGCGCGAGGTCATTTTGGGCGATCAGGGGGTTTTGGCCGGGGCATCTGAAGGCGATCTCATTGTGGATATGAGTACGATTTCGCCGTTGACGATTCAGGATGTGGCAGAGGAGGCATCGCAAAAAGGGGTTCGCGTGATGGATGCGCCAGTGAGTGGCGGAGATATTGGGGCGATTAACGGCACGCTGACTATTATTGCGGGTGGGGCAAAGGCCGATTTTGATCGTTGTCAGGGGATTTTTGACGCGATGGGCAATAGCGAGAATATTTTTCATGTGGGTGATGTTGGGGTGGGGCAAACGGTTAAAATTGTCAATCAGTTGCTCGGCGGTATTTCGATGGCGGCGATTGCAGAGGGGCTTACATTGGGCGTTAAAGCGGGTGCTGATCCCGAGGTGATGCGGCAGGTGATTAGCGTGAGTTCGGGCGATTCGTCGGCTTTTCAGGCGCGCGTTGCAGATTTTGTGTTTAAGGACGAGTATGCGCCGGGGTTTATGCTCGATTTGATGAAGAAGGATATCGGTATTGGCGTGGAGATGGGGCGTGCGATGAATGTGCCTGTGCCGCTGGGGGCTGTGGCCTATCAAATGTATGCGGCCGCCAGTAGCCTGGGTGCTGGCGCACTCGATTTTTCAGCCGTGACAAAGACTATTGAGACCCTGTCGGGTATCAAGATAAGCGATGCGTAATTAAAGACTGGACAGGGGGCGAGGTCTTAATTATTTTTTTTGAGAAGGAGTTAGATGAGTCCGAGGATTCTCAGAGAAGGTAGTCTCATTTTTTGGTTTCACAGTTTTGATGCGCTTCATGAAAATCGAGCCAGTGTTCATGTGGGAAAGGGTATGCAAAATGATACTCATGATGCTAAAGTCTGGATCGAACCCACTATTCAAGTTGCGCGTTCTGGTCGTACGTTGAGAGCGCCTGAATTAAATCGAGCTTTGAAGATTATTGAACAAAATCAAGCATTTTTATTGGAGGCATGGTATGAGTATAGAGGTAGAACAAACTGAAGAACGGATTGAAGTGAAATGGTATGATATTCCATATCCAGTTTCTGCCTATACCTTTCCTCAAGAAGCCCTTATTCATCAGGTGCGTTTTGATGAGGTGCATATCCATATCGAATTAACGGATGGACGCATTCTGTCTGTGCCCTTGAAATGGATTCCGACGCTTTATCACGCATCTTCCGATGAACGCGAAAAGTACGAGATCTCTCCAGGTCGCACAGAACTCTTATGGGATCCGGATAAGTGCGCTATCAATGATGAACTCCGTATTGCAGACTATCTCGGTTCTGGCAGTGTCAAGAAATGATCAAAGACGCGTCGCTTAGTTGTTTTGATTACAAATTTTCGAAAATGTATTTCTGATACAAACTCACAGGAGGAATAAATGGCGATTCCACAGGAAGATTATTTGGGCATTACGGATTATAAGGTCGTGGGGACGCGGCCCGTGCGGCACGATGGCGCAGATAAGGTGACGGGCAGGGCGATTTACGGTACGGACCTCAATTTGCCCGATATGTTGCATGCCAGAGTTTTGCGAAGCCCGCATGCGCACGCTCGGATTAAGTCGATTGATACGAGCAAGGCCGAAGCGCTCGAAGGCGTGCGCGCGGTTGTTACGGGGCAGGATTTGGCGCTCAATGCCGAGGAGCAGTTGGCCGATTTAGGCGAAGAGGTGGTGCGCGTTAAAGATATGTGTGCGGCAGTGTTGGCACGCGAGAAGGTGCTCTATCAGGGGTATCCCGTGGCGGCGGTGGCAGCGACCAATGTCCATATTGCCGAAGAAGCGCTGGATTTGATTGAGGTAGAGTACGAGGTGCTGCCCCATGTGCTGGATGTGCGGGAGGCGATGAAGGATGATGCCCCTCTGGTACATGAAGACCAGAGAACCAATTCGATGGGCGAGAGGAGCGAGAATTTTAGCAATGTGGCGTCGCATTTTCGCACGGAATTGGGCGATATCGAGCAGGGATTTGACGAAGCCGATGTGATTGTGGAGCGCGAGTTTCTCACGGATATGGTGCATCAGGGCTATATCGAACCGCAAAATGCCACGGTGTTGTGGAATGCCGATGGCGTGGTGACGATCTGGTGCAGCAATCAAGGTGCGTTTGGCGTGCGGGATCAGACTGCGAGAATTTTGGGCATCCCCGTGTCGCAAATTAAGGTTGTGCCCCTGGAGATTGGCGGGGGATTTGGCGGGAAGATCAAAGCGTATTTGGAACCGATTGCCGCGCTGTTGTCGAGAAAGACCGGGCATCCGGTGAAAATGATTATGACCCGCACTGAGGTCTTGCAGGCGACTGGCCCGACGTCGGGTTCGTGGATCCGGGTGAAGATGGGCGCGACCAATGACGGCAAGCTCGTCGCTGCCGAGAGCGAACTGGTCTATGAGGCGGGGGCTTTTTCTGGCAGTCCCGTGGGCGCGGGCGCGCGCAATATGCTGGCGCCTTATATTATCCCGCATGTTCTGGTGGATGGTTATGATGTGGTGAACAACAAGCCCTCCTCTTCGGCTTATCGCGCGCCGGGCACGACGAATGCGGCTTTTGCCGTTGAAACTGTGGTGGATGAACTCGCCGAGAAATTGGAGGTCGATCCGCTGGAATTTCGGTTGAGCAATTCTGCAAAAGAAGGCACGCGCCGCGCAGATGGGCCTGTGAATAAGCGCATTGGGCACGAGGAATGCGTTCGCGCTGCGGTCTCTTCTGATCACTATCAGACAGTGCTCAATGGAAAATATCGTGGTCGCGGTGTGGCGTCTGGTTTTTGGGGCAATGGGGGCGGTGTTTCGAGTGCGGCTGCGAGTGTGAATGACGATGGCACGATCAATCTGGTGGAGGGATCGACAGATATTGGGGGTACGCGTACGTCGGTTGCGATGCAGATGGCAGAAGTGCTGGGTATTTCAGAGCAGCAGATTCGTCCGCAGGTGGGCGATACGGATTCGATTGGTTATACGGGTGTGACGGGTGGTTCGCGCACGACATTTGCGACGGGTTGGGCGGCTTATAAATGCGCGCAGGATATCAAAGAGCAGATGATGGCGCGTGCGGCGATTTTGTGGGAGATTTCTGAGGATGATGTCGAGTTCGATCAGGCTGTGTTCCGCTCGAAGTCCGATCCGTCGAAGTCGATTACGTTTAAAGATTTGGCGGCCAAGCTCGATTCAACGGGTGGGCCAGTGATGGGGCGCGCCACGGCAAAACCCACAGGTGTTGGAGGGGCTTATGCGGTGGCGATTGTGGATGTGGAGGTCGATCCCGATACGGGTAAGGTCGATATTTTGCGCGCGTCGATTTTCCAGGATGCGGGAAAAGCGATTTATCCGCCTTATGTGGAGGGGCAGATGCAGGGCGGCGTGGCGCAGGCGATTGGTTGGGCGCTCAACGAAGAGTATGTGTATGATGAAGATGGCATTTTGCGGAATAGCAGCTTGTTGGATTATCGGATGCCAACGTGTTTGGATTTGCCGATGATTGATGCGCATATTGTCGAGGTTCCCAATCCGGGGCATCCATACGGTGTGCGCGGGGTGGGAGAGGTGCCGATTGTGCCACCCACAGCAGCAGTTGCCAATGCGATTTACGATGCCATTGGCCTGCGTCTGACAGAGTTGCCCATGTCGCCTCCGCGCGTGCTGGAAGCCTGGTGGGATAAAAACGGTGGAAACGGCTCGGCCTGATCCGCTGATCTGAGGGCCAGAGATACAGGAGTTTGACTATGCCTGAAGTGTGGATTCCTTCGCTGATGCGCAAATTGACCGATGGTCAGGAAAAAGTGGTTGTTGGTGGCAATACGCTGCGCGAGGTGATCGAAAATCTGGATGCACAATTTCCCGGTATTAAAGATCGGGTGGTGTACGAGGATTATCGGATTGCACCTGGACTGGCTGTTGCGATTGATGGCGTTGTCACCGAAGAGGGTTTGCGGACACAAATATCCCCCGATAGCGAGGTTCATTTCGTGACGTCGATTGCGGGTGGGTAGAGGTTCGCGCCGGTCCGATTACACATGAAAAAGCCCTGTGATTGAGAGATCACGGGGCTTTTTTATATTTGGAAGAGAGTACCTAACTACAAAACCGCCGCACCATTTCCGAGAAGGTATCCACCGCTTGATGGAGTTGTTCGATTTCGATCCATTCGTCAATAGTGTGTGCCTGTTGGATATTGCCGGGACCGAGTACGACGAGTTCCATGGTTTTGCCAAAGATCATGCCATCGGTGCCATAAGCTACGGTTTTGGGTTCGCTCTTGTTTGCAACGGAGAGGGCTTCTTGCACGATGCGAGATTCTACGGGGGTATGGAGTGGAGCGAGTCCGTCGTAGATATCGACGTGGACTCCGCGTTCTTTGGCCAGTGTCCTGATTTTGTCGAGCAGGGGCGCGAAGTCTTGCCCAGGCATGGGGCGCATGTTGAGGGTTGCCCCGCTTTTTGGCGTGGTGATGTTCGATGCTTGTTCACCCCCGTGTATGACGGTGTTGAGGGTGGCGTGTGGGGGTGTAAAGGCATTGTTGAGGTATTTTTCGTCGGTTTTGAGTTCGCGGTCTATGGCGAGCATGTCGTTGAGGAAGGGGATGAGTTTGTGATTGGCGTTGATGCCTGTTCCCGTGCTGCTGTGTGTGGCTTTTCCCGTGGCTGTGACGCTGATTTTGACCGAGCCTTTGTGGGCATGTACCACGTCGAGCAGGGTCGGTTCGCCAATAATGCCGTAGCGCACATCGGATTCTTTTAATACCCCGGATTTTTGGGCGACGACATCGGCACCTCCGCAGTTGATTTCTTCATCTCCGGTGACGACCACGTAGATGGGGTGTTTAAGTTCGTCGATGGAGAAACGGCTTGCCGTGGCGATCATGCAGGCGACCGAACCTTTCATGTCGGCTACGCCGCGTCCGTAAATGCGGGAGCCCTTTTCGACGACTTCAAAGGGGTCCCAGGCCCACCCTTCGGCGGGTACGACGTCGTTGTGTCCCATCAGGGCGAGGCCACCGGTGCCATTTCCTTTTTTTCCGACGAGGTTCAGTTTGGGAACGCCGCTGGGGTCTGTGTAGGGGATGCGTTCGACCGCGAGGCCAGCTTTGCGCATACTTTCTGCCATGGCGTTTGAGCAATCTACGTTGCTCAAATAGCTGGTTGAGTTGAAGGATACAAATTCGCGCGTGAGTTGTACGGGGTCCATAAGGTTTCTTTCCAGATTATGGATGAATGGGATAGTGGATGGGCAATATACGTTGGTGCGGCGATTGGGGCAATAGATTCTGCAACAATAATCGCTATGACTCTACGGTTGCCAATTTTTTTTCTTGGACGTAGATTATACCGATCTTAATTCGGCCTATTGTGGCGTGAAATCAAACTATCAGGAGCAGTGTTATGGCTTTTTCAGCACATGGTGTGACACATAGACCAACGGTTACGGGTACGCGCGGGATGGTTGCGTGCGCACATCCGCTGGCCGCGCTATCTGGCGCGCGGATGTTGCTTGAAGGGGGCAATGCGTTTGATGCTGCGGTGGCGGTTGCTGCCGCGCTCAATGTTGTGGAACCCTATATGTCTGGTATTGCGGGGGTGGGGTATGCGATTGTGTATGATGCGAAAAACGACCACAGGCGCGTGCTGGATTATTGTGGGCGAACACCGTATCAAGCGCGTGCCGAGTTGTTTGATGGACCGGCGGATAAAGATGCTGGGCCGCGTTCGTGTTTGACGCCGGGTGCTTGTGGTGGCTGGTTGGAATTGTTGGAGCGCTATGGCACGATGACACCAGCAGATGTATTTGCGCCTGCGATTGATCTGGCGGAGAACGGGTATGCCGTGACGGTGAGGAATAGCCAATCGATGACCAGTGGCGGAAAGATGAACGACAGGGCCGAACACGTTATTCTGTCGCGTGGGCGCGGACCTCTGCCGGGGGAGATTTTAATTCAAAAGGATTTGGCGCGGACGTTTCGAAGGGTCGCTGAAGGGGGAGCGGAGGTTTTTTATCGCGGAGATCTCGCGCGCGAAATGGCGGAATATATTCAGGGTGAAGGGGGCTGGTTGTCCGAGCGCGATTTGGCGGATTTTGAACCGGAATGGGTCGATCCATTGGTGACGACTTATCACGGCTATGAGGTATTTTGTCCGCCGCCACCGAGTGCGGGATTTCAGATCCTTGAAACGCTCAATATGCTGGAGGGATACGATCTGGCTGAGATGGAACACCATTCGGAGCAGACATTGCATCTGTTCATCGAAGCTGTGAAGTTGGGCAATGCAGATCGGATCGAATACGCGGCAGCCCCGCAGGCTCCTGTTGAAGGATTGCTGGCGAAGGGGTATGCAGAAGAACGCCGAAAGCTGATTGGAAATCGCGCGGGCGTGCATCGGGGCGAGTGGTATCCGGCGACGAAGTTGCCGGGCGAGGTTGACCCGGGCGATCCAAAGGCCTGGCTCAATGAATGCACGACACATTTCGATGTGGTCGATGGTGATGGCAATGCCGTGGCTATAACTCAGAGTTTGGGGTCGGGTTTTGGGTCGGGGGTGATGATGGGCGATACGGGCATGTTTTTGAACAATTTTATTCGATGGGGCGATCTTGTGCCCAATAGCCCAAATTGTATTGCGCCTCACAAAAAAGTGGATATGTGTTTGTCGCCGATGCTGGTGTTTCGAGATGGCGCGCTTTTTTCTGCTCTGGGTACGCCGGGTAGCTGGGGTATTCAACAAACGTCGGTGCAATTTTTGACCAATGTGCTGGATTACGGCATGAATATACAGGCGGCGATTGAAGCACCCCGGTTCCGCATTGAGAGTGCAGGTACTAATGTGTCTATTGAAGGGCGGGTGTCGAAGTCTATTCGGCGCGCACTGAAAGCGCGTGGGCACGATGTGAAGGTGTTGCCCGATTATTCACCCGTTTGCGGGGGTGCGCAGGGTATTGTGGTAGATGCAGAATCGGGCGCGCTGATGGGCGGTGCAGATCCGAGACGCGATGGCTATGCGATAGGAGTTTAATCCGTAAAATACACGAGGAGAATAAATTGTCAGATTCATTTGAGCTTGAAGTTGAGCAGATCACGTATGGTCCCAAACATCACTTTTTTGGTTATATCGGTCAGTCGCAGACCATTCCCTGGAATCAGAGCGGTCGCTATATCGTCGCGTTGCGGAATGGTTTTCAGGATCATATGCCCGGACCTGGCGAGGCAGCGGATGTGATTTTGATCGATACTGAGAATGAGTATTCGATCCAGATAGTTGATCAGTCGCAGGGATGGAATCCGCAGCAGGGTACGATGTTTTATTGGAATCCCGAATCGCCGGAGATGCAGTTTTTTTTCAATGATCGCGATCCAGAGACGCAGAAGGTTTTTACGGTTTTATTTGATATTTCCAGGGGGAAAAGGATCCGCGAGTATCGCTATGAAGATACGTCGTTTGGCAACAGCGGTGTGGCGCAAAATGGCGGCTATTTTCTGGGATTAAATTACGCGCGCATGGCGCGTCTGCGGTTGGTGACGGGATATCTCGGCGCGGCGGACTGGACTGAAGGGGTTGTACATCCCGAGGACGATGGGATTTTTAAGGTTGATGTGAATACGGGTCAAAAAGAGTTGATTGTATCTTTTGCCCAATTGGGAGATGCATTGCGGGATTACCACCCGGGAGTTGAGAGCAAGGAGATGTTTATCAACCATACGCTGTGGAACCGGGATGATGATCGGATTTATTTTTATGCGCGAGGCAATTTCGGTGGGCGAGGGGATCGGCTCAATGTGCCTTTTACCGTGAATTCCGATGGCAGTGATTTGACCATACAGAAGGTTTTTATTGGTGGTCATCCCGAGTGGTTGGAAGGGCATGAGATTCTCGGTCACAATGCAGATGATCTGGTAGTGTACGATACCGATGAGCAGAAAATTGTACGGACTTTGGGAGATCAGTCTGTTTTTCCGGAGCCTGGCGGAGACAATGCGTTTTCCCCAGATGGGAAGTGGGTCATCAATGGTTCGGGACCAAAGCGCGGAACGGTTTATGTGATGTATCGCATGGCTGACGGGGCATGGGCGCGAACCGAGCGATACGATCAGGGGGCGTGGATATCGGGGGATTTGAGGAGCGATCCCGCGCCGTGCTGGAATCGCACGAGTGATCAGGTGCTTTTTCCATCGATTTCCAGAGATGGGACGCGCCAGTTGTTTGTGATTACACGAAGATAGGAATGGGATTATGGGAGAGAGCGATACGCGCTGTTTTGTGGGTTTGGACGTCGGTGGGACGAGTGTGAAGTCCATTCTCGTCGATACTTCAGGCAATTTATTGGGCGATATGGTGGAGGTGCCCAGTCGCGTCAAAGAAGGGTATGAGGCGACGTTTGCACAGCTTGAGGAAGCGCTGTTGTTATTGACGGATCGCGCTGGAAGGCGTCAATCGGATATCGCGGGTATTGGTCTGGATGTGCCTGCGCCGAGTAGCAATGGCGTGATTCGGGTGCAGGCCAATCTGGGGGCGGATTGGGTGGGGACGAATATTCGCGACGAGTTTTCTGCGCGTGCGGGTGTGCCCGTGTATATGACGAATGATGGCAATGCCGCGGCGGCGGGTGAATACGCTGCGCGTCCGGATTGCGACACGGGTCTTTTGCTTGTCGCACCGGGAACGGGTTTGGGCGGTGGATTGGTTTTACCCGGTGGGCAGATTTACGAGGGGGCAAATGGTCTCGCGCTGGAAGTGGGGCATGCTTCGGTTCCGTTTCGGGAGGCGAATGGAGCGTTGCCAGCTTGTTCGTGTGGTTTGACGGGATGTACGGAGGCCTGGGTGTCGCTTATGGCATTGCGACGCAGGCTTGAGATTGAATTGGCGAGGGATAAATGGAAGGATCACGCACTGAATGCTTCTGATGCGTCAATTGAGGAAAAAGCGTATCAACTCCGCGATTACGCGGAAAATGACGATCCGCTCGCGGTGTCGCTTTTTAAGGAGCAGGCATTTATTCTGGGTTATGCGATCGCGAATTGGGTGCGGTTATTCGACCCCGGGCTTGTGGTGATCGGCGGAGGGCTTTCAGAAGCGTCTTTTCGCGATCGGTATATGGCGTGGGTAATCGAAGGATTTAAGGATGGGTCGTGGCCGATCTATCTCGAAAATCCCTTTGATACGCAGGCTGTTTCAACGCAGTTTGAATGGGCGCGCGGCGGCGATTCTGCTGCTGCACTGGGTATGGCTTTTGTCGCGAGTGAGGTGTTTGGATAGGTGATATGAGGCCTGTGGATAAGACGCAAGAAGCGAGGGATTGTTTGGCCCTCGCTTCTTGTTTTTTTGATTAAAAGAAGAATTTGAGACCTGCGTAAATCCGGTCCATGTCGGTGGTGCGGTTGTCGGTAAAGATAAAGTCGTGTTTGTAGTCGAGTCCGATACGCACCCTTTTGTGGAGGACGATGTCTATGCCTGCGCCAGGTGCCAGACCAAAGTTGCGGCTGCCTTCATTGGGCGCATATAGCCCGGCGTTGAGCGAGACGTGGTACACAAAGGGGTCAAAGGCGTAGGCAAAACGCGAGCCGAGGCTGAAGATGGACATGTCGCGGTCGGAAAGATAATTATAGCTCGCCTGAATGCCGAGCCACTGGTCCATTTCGACGCCGAGGTCAACCCCATAGAGAAAACCCGTGCGCGTTTTGTTGACGTCCGTCAGGTCAAAAAAACCAGAGCCAAAGGCGGTGTTGAGATAGACGCGATGGCTCGGGCCGCCAAACGGGTATCCCCCTTTGCCGAATTCGCTTTCTTCTGCCCCATCAGTGCGGCCAGTTTGCGCGCTGGCACTACTCCCCAGAAGTATAGCGATTGCGAGTGTGAATAACAGGTGTTTCATGGTTTTGCTCCTTTCTGGATCAGGATTATCCGTAAACCCCAACCTAATAATCCCAGGTCTTCTGCGCAATTACAATCCGATGCTGCGCTTTTTGTAGGCTTTGCGGATTTCTTTTTCGTCTGTCCATATAATTTCTGATGAGACCAGATCCGTGAGTTGGAAAGTGGCTTTGTAGTAGATGAGTTTGTCTTTGCCCACTTCCTGCACGTTCGCGCTGAGTGTGCCTGTGAGGATCAGGTCTGATCCGGTCTGTTTGCCCGGTGCTTTGGCCTGTGTGGGATCGACGTAGCCCGATTGTTGATAGTCGTATTCTGTGGCGATGTCTTTGCGGTTGGTGACATCGACAAAGCGCACTTTGCCGCTCTGGATCAATGCGGTTTTGATTTTGTCGGAGAGGGCTACCATGTCGATGTGTTCGGTAGTGCGATTGCGCATTTTGCCGAGCATGATGGCGGGTTCAGGTCTGTTCAATGGGGCTTTGAGGATTGAATCGACGACTTTTTTGGCGATGAGTTGCATGTCGTTTTCGTTAAAGCGGTCGTCGAGCAAGGCGATGGTTTTGGGATCTTCATACGTCCCTTTTGTAAAGGCTCTGGGCCCAGCGCATCCAGTTGTGATACCGATCAGGGCGATTGCTATCCAGGTGATGAGTTTCATGGCTTAACTCCTTGTTGAGAGGTGAAAGGCGTGTCTTATCGCCATTCGCATTCCATGCGCGTGTCAATCATGTGCCATTTGTCCGGCAGCACTACATCCTGTTTGTAGCGGATATAGGCGCGGCAGTCTTGAATGGGTGAACTGACTGGATAATCCATTTGATATGTTTGAACCCGCGAGAGGTCTATCGCTGGTATCTCGTCGATTTGATGGATTCCCGGGCGCGAGGATGTGAAAATTCGTACGGTTTTGCTGCCGTGTGTTTTGAGTGGGATTGTTCCCGAGAAGGTGACGCGCCGAATTTTTCGCGGGATCAAGGGGTCTGTGGCATCGATCAGGGTGTCTCTTTTCCACTGTCCGGCGAGCACTGTGTTTAAGTCGGCAGTGAAGACGCGCTGGATCTCGTCGTCGGGAATGATGACGTAGAGAAAGCGATGGCGCACTGTTTGGGAATGCCCGTCAAAGGTCAGGTAAATGGTGAGGTTGAGCGATTGATTGGGCGCGAGCGCGTGTTTGGAGATGGCCTGTATAACGACGGGTGCAAGACCGGCTTCCTTCAGTGCAATCAGACCTTCAGCAGATGCATCGCCCGCATATCGCCGCTCGGAAACCATCTGTGCGATTTGGTCGGGTTTAAAGTCGCTTTGTACCAATTGCAACAGGTCCTCACGGGTGAAGGGTAGCTGGTCCGTGCGTTCATAAACGGCGGGCAATTCTCCGCCGTCCCATTCGACGAGGTTGACGACGATGCCCCGCGTGGGCGGCAGGTCTGATTGCGCCGCGTTTGCCGTTGACATGACCAGCAGGACGAGAGCGATTATCGACAAAAGACTTCGATGTGAAAGTTTCATTGTGTTCCTCCTTGTGTAATTATTGATAGATCCTGTGATTTAAAAACGTGCGTTGGCCGGGTTTGATTTCGATGTTGGTAAAGGTTTCGGTTTCGATAATGCGCCCGTTGGCGTCGAGTGCTTCGAGCGTGATGGTGTGAATACCGGGTGGCAGTTCGAGGCGGCCGATTTGTATATTGTGGGGCAAGGAGACCCAACTGCGGGTGTCGGCGATTTCGGTTGAGATGTTGAACAGGTTGACGAAGAAACCGAGGACTTCATTTTCGTCTTTGGCCTCTCGGTGGGCTATGTATTTCACAAGCCCGCGTGCAATTGTTCTGATCATAATCCTCGGGTAGTGATCCCGGAGCGATGTTTTTGCAATTGCGGCGTAATTTTGGGCGATCTGCGTTTGGATGGTGCGATTTCCTGCGCGGATGAGAATGTGCTTTGTGCGCGGGGCAACGGCCTCGTATTTGGGAAGGGTAACGCGCAACCAGTATTCGACATCGCGAATGGGATATACGCGGTGACGGCGGTGTGAGATTTCGGCGGCGATGGTAGATACTTTGTCGCCTTTGCTGTGTTTGATGTCTTCTTCGTAAACGGGCAGATCTATTTCCTCCTGGACTTTGCGGGGGATAAAGCCGATTTCAGAAAAGATCACGAGTTCGCCATTGCCCACAGGCGGTACAAAGGGCGGGATGTTGAGCGAGGCAAAGCGCATGTCGGATTCCTTGCCGTTGAGAATGTCATCTACCTGTTTGAGGTCTTCGGCGATGGTTTGAGGTGGGGCGGTATAGAACTTTTTTTCGTAGTATGAATAGGCGTCTTGTGCGTGCTGATAGGAGACACGTGCGTCGTTGAATTCGCCTGTGGCTTCGTAGAACAGGCCGGTGATGTAGTGAATAAAGGCGTCATTTTTGTAACTCGTCTGTCCATTGTGGATGGCGTATTGGTCGAGTTTCAAATTGGCTTTGCGACATTCGACAAGGGCGTCTTCAGGGAGGCCCAGATACCAGTAGTTCAACGCGCGATAGTAGTGTACGGCAACCATTTCAAAGCTGTCGCCGCGGTAGTTGCGTATGGCGTCGTTGGTCAAAAATGCGGCGGCTTCTCGGGAAACCGAGCGGGTATAGAGTCGATCTGATAACCGCTCGGCTTCGGCAAAATAGCGGTTGGATGTTTCGTAGTGACCCTGATAGTGGGTTAAGAGGCCATTTTCGAGGAGATAGAGCAATTGGTTGCCTCTTTTTCTCGACTTTTTGATTTTTGCACGGGCGTCTTCGTAATTGCGCGCGCGCAGGCTCGTGCGAAAGTCGCCCGAAAAGTGAGAATAGGTGGCGCAGCCGTGTAGCGAGACGGTTAGCAAAAGCACTGTGTAGTAAATTGTTTTCACCGCACATTTCTCCGTTGAGGTTTTTGTGTGCGGTAAAAGTGTTATGCAAACAGCGTGCCAATTGAGATGAATTGTTTTAAGTTGTTGAATTACAACATGATATAATCAGGATAGAAAAGGCGGGATATGTGACGCTATGGCACAGGTGTGAATTTTTACAACAGTTTGAAAATTTTACAAAGCCAAAATTTTCAGTTGCTTAACTGTTGTTTTCACAGGATAGAGATTTTCTATTTTGACTGAAACGCGCTGGTTTTTTTCGAGCGAAAAAAAGGCGTCCATTTGAGCGAAGTTCTCTGTTGGGATGAATATTTGTTGTGTTAAGAGCGTCTGGTCTGCAAAGATTGAGACCTTGATGCTCGCATGTTCGCGGAATGCGTTCAGGCGTTTTACGGTGATTTTTGTTTCGTATTCTCTAAAAATAAAGCTTTTAGAGCGTTCTGGTGTCGCAGATTTGTTTGCTTGAAATGTGAACAGGTATCTCCCGCGTTTCAGGTGGTAAGACGGGGTTGTTATTACGCCATCGCGGAGTGTTGCGGTATTGCGGATGTTGATTTGCACGCCCGTGGGAGATAGCTTGCAGGTATCAAATGCAATAGTGCTGGGGTGCAATGGTTCGTGCGGTATCTGATTTGCGATGATCAGCGAAGGACTCGTGGAAAATACATCGAGCATGGTTGCGGCATTTTGTTTGATGTAATCTTTGCCAATATTTTGTCCGATGTAATTGTTGTCGATGTATTGCAGAATATGCTCGTCGGGGATTTTGTTGATGATTGCTTGTTTTGTCTGTATTTCCCCCTGGTGATAAGTGTAAATCTGAGATATTTCGACTGGCAAGACATAGTGTGTGCGGTCTCTATTTTGCTCCGCGCTCATTATTTCTATGGGCTGTATCGCATAGTCGTATTTTAATCTGTCGAGGTCTTGTTTGTGAATACGCAGTTCTCTGGCAAAGACGACTTTTTGCACATTTTCCATTGCGTTGAGCGTATCTATGACTGTGCTTCTGGTATCTCTGGTGTTGTGCAATACTATGCCCGTTTGATAAGCGTCATAAGCTCGTGGCAGTAAAACGAGCATGGCTGCGAGGCATACAATCAGAATTGGCTTTTTGAGCTTTGGATAAAAGCGCGTCAATGCTGCATGCAGATTGTAAAACGCGACACCAGTAAAGACGGCGATGAATGGGTACACCTGTATAAAGTTTCTGTGAAAGTTGACGGTCATGCCGCTCATAAATACAAGATAGCTCGCGGGAAATAATAAGATCAGGAGCAATACAGGGCGGGAAATTGTCCCCGCCAGACCGATTGCAAACAGGATGGTGCCTGTTAGCCCTATGTTTTGGTAAAATTCCCGTATCTGAAATGCAAAATAATCCCATCCAGGGCTGATTGTTGCGCCGGGGTGTCCCGTGGTTTTGTAGTAATTAATTTGGTGTAAAACATCCTTAATAAAATTTGGAAAGTCGAGAATTGCGTAGGGCATCATAAAAAAGAAAGTCACCGCTGGCAGGCAGGGGATCGCAAGCCAATAAAATTTTTGGCGCGAGAGTTCATCCCGGTAAGACATCCAAATCAGCGATGCAATGGGGAGCAAAATTACCAGGCACGAATTGTATTTTATCGCTGTGGCAAAGCCGACGCATATTAAACCCAATATGAAATAGATGATTTTTTTTTGGTCGATAAACAAAATGGAGAATAGGGCGACAAGCGAGACAAACAGGGCGACTGGCGCGTCCATTGTTACAAAACCCGAATGAACTATGTGGATCGGGAGAACAGATAAAAAAAGGGCCGATATGATGCCTGTCCATCTGTTGCATATCGACCTGCTGATTAAATAGGCGATAAATACTGTTGCGATGCCCATTGTGGCGGTCAAAAAACGATTCCAAAAATAAAAGCTCGGATGAGATATCGTCCAGTGCCAACCGGTGTCGGCTCCAATGCGTATATTTTCTACGCTTGCCAAATCGCCCGTGAGTGAGAGATAAATACGGTATAACTGATCGATCAGCAGGTTCAAATAAATCATCAGAGAACCGTACTTAAAAAAATGGGGGTTGTAATCCCCCGTTTTTATCATCTGAAGCGCGTTGCTGGCTGTAAGGGGTTCATCCCAAAAATACAAATAGGGCAAACCGACGTTTAATTGGAAATATCGAAGGATAAATGCAAAGAAGATGATCAGGATGATGATAGATGTGAAATAGTGTTTCACTATCGCATGGTGGATACCCGGGTACCGCTCATTAAAATTGGCTTTAATGGACGCGATAAAATCACTCATGGGATAAAACCTTTGCGCGCTTTTGTGCGATGAGTAGAAAATTCCACGCTTCGCTCTCTACGCGGTGCAAGCGATCCAAAAATAGTGCGCCGAGTTGGATGACAAAAAATCCAATGCGCGCAAAGGGGATTAGAGGACCGCGTTCAAAACGCGCCAAATAATAACAGAATCGCGTCCCGGCTGTGACCCAAAATCCCGCAAGCGCGTGCGTTGTATGGACGGTTAGCCCCGATTTTTCAGCGAGATGGCGCAAGCCATAAGGCGTAAAACGAAAATAATCGTGGGGGATTTCGTGCAAGCCCCAAATATGGGGTGCGGTGAGAATTAAATAGCCACCCGGTCGCAATACGCGCGCCATTTCGTCAATTGCCAATTGGGGCTGCGGCACATGTTCTAAGACCTGATTGCATAACACGGTACCGCAGGTTTGGTCGCGGATGGGGAGGGCCAGCACATCGCCCCATACGTCGGCGCGTTCATACCGCTCGCGCCCTTTTTCCAGGCCGATGTATTGTTGCACGCGCGTCTCAAAAATGCTGGCATAGGGTTTATTGCCACACCCCACATCCAGCAATTTTCCACTTACCATCTCCTTTACTTTGTCCATTGTCTGGCGCATTGTGCGGTGAATCAACCAGTTTTTGCCAAATAGACCGACCGGGCGTCCATCACATCCATCGCCTTCCATATCCACGCGCGACAATCCCCACCACGCACCAATGGCGAGGCACGCAACGCCAACCAAACTGATCCAATGCCCTAACGCGAACACGAGTGCCAGGCCACCCAAAACAATGCCTGCCAACCACATCAGAGCGACTGCTGCACGCACTGGTAGCCCCCATTGTATCAATCGCTGTGCAACGTGATCCCGGCTGGGTCGGACAATAGAGCGGCCTTTGGCAAATCGGATCGCACTGATAAATACCGCTTCAAAGATGGGCAGGCCCAGAACGATCAAAGGTCCGATAACGCCTATGAGACCATCAATATGGTTTGAGACAACAATAGCCATACCACTCAGCAGAAAGCCAATTAACAGGCTTCCAGTATCGCCCATGAGGATGCGGGCGGGATGAAAATTGTGTAGCAAATATCCCGTGAGTGCGCCCGCTGTTACGAGTGCCCAATCGCCTGCATTTATCACCCACAAACTCAATGAAGCAATGGTTCCACTACCCGAGGAAAGACCGTCTTCCATGTCCAGAACATTGAACGCATGGCACATCCAGACCATCCACAGCGCAGTCAGGGGGCCATCTATCCAGATAATATTTGTGAGATGGATACACGGGCCGAGGTAGGCGGCAATGCCTGCAGCTACAAGGGTCAACGCAAATTTGTGTAGCGGTGCAAAAGGCTTCCAGTCGTCTAAAATGCCTATGAGTGCCATTCCCACAGCACCGATGACGAGGCCCAAAGGGAGCGATTGAGGCAAAAACCAAAAGCCACAAAAAAGAGCGGCCAGCAAAGCTGTACCGCCCAGAGTTGAAACAGGCGCGTCGGGCGCATTAAAACGGCGAGCCATCAGGCGCGCAACCGCTGTGAATAAAGCCGATAGAATTGCGGTAATACCGAATAAGATAACGGGCGTCAAAACACACCTTAGGGTTGAAAGTCGCACACGGCTGCGATGACTTGTCCAATTTCGTTTTCGGTCATGCTTGGGAACAGGGGCAGCGTGACCAGATCGCGCCACACGGCATCGGTGATGGGCAGGTCTGTGCGATAGGGTTTGTACACTTCAAATAAATGGCAGGGCTTGTAGTGTACGCCCGCATCGATGTTGTGTTGCCCCAGATGATCTATCAATTCATCGCGCTGGGATACGCGTGCCACATAAGCGTGCATTGCACTGCGGACCTGGGGTTTTTCTACAGGTATTTGCATCCAGTCGAGGGCGGCAAATGCACGTCCGTACTGCAAAAAAATCTCTCGGCGTTGTGCATTGGCTGACTCCAATTTGCCCAATTGCACCAGACCAATTGCCGCATTGAGATCGTTCATATAGCATTTATAGCCGAGTTCGCCCACTTCGTATTCCCATCGGCGCTCTGCGCCATTTTTTCGAAACCGATCATAAGTTCCGCGCGAGATGCCCATCCAGCGCAGTTTTCGCGCGCGCTCGGCAAGGCCTGAATTGTTGGTGGTCAACATCCCACCGTCACATGTTGACAAATTTTTACGCGCATCAAAACTAAAACATGTCACTGTGCCCATTCCGCCGACCATTTGGCCTTTGTAACGCGCGCCGCTGGCGTGTGCGGCGTCTTCTACGACTGGAATTCCGTGCTGGTTTGCGATGGATAGAATCTCATCCATGTCGCAAGGGTGCCCGGCAAAATGCACCACCATAATCGCTCGGGTGCGCGCCGTGATTTTGGCGGCAATTGCTTTTGGATCGATATTGAGTGTTTCGGGATCTATGTCACAAAAAACCGGCGTGGCTCCGTTTTGCAAAATTGCGTGATTGGTCGATACAAAGGTCAAGGGTGTGGTAATGACCTCTCCCCCTTCTATATCCAGTGTTTTCAAAGCCAGCAGAAGGGCCGCCGAGCACGAGTTCAGAGATACCGCGTGCTGTGCTCCCACATAATGGGCGAATCTCGCTTCGAGTTCTTCGACCTTTTCCCCGGGTCCGACCCAACCGGACATCAATACCTCGCGCACAGCTTCGACTTCTGCGTTGTCAAACCAGGGACGAAAAATAGGAATCATGGACCTTCCTCCACAGCGCCGTGAGTTAAGATAAACCAGTAAGCCCGCAAACGCGCTCGCGCCTCTGTGCGATGCTTTCGGACGAGTAAAAACACACTTCCCCAGAGCAATGCGCGCAATGTCATTTCGATGGGACGCAGGAGCCGGAGCAAGCGCGCGGCCCATTGTCCCAGGTGTTTGGCAATAAAATAGGCATAAGACGCTTCACTGACCACGAGCATCCGCGTCAATGCCTGTTTGGAACTTTCGCCCCCAATATGTATGCCTTCGGCGTGGGGCAAATACATGACCTGCCAGCCCGCACGGTTGATGCTCAGGCCGAGATCTACATCTTCGTAATACATAAAAATGGCCTCGTCCAACCCGTTGACTGCGTCCAGAACGCGGCGACGAACCGCGAAACACGCTCCGGTTACCCAGGCCACGGCTTCGGGTTTGGAGGGGCTTCGTCGCCGAAATTTAAGCAATGGAAATATTAGATGCAATAGGAATTTACGACAGATTTCGTCTCTGAGTCTGGGTGCTTCGCCGCATGAGGCCAGTACCTGTTCATCCGCGTCTTTCAACTTTGGCCCTACCATGCCCACATTGGCGTGAGTGTTCAAAAATTCGACCATTGTATTCACAGCATCTGGCTGCAACACAACATCGGGATTCATGGCTACGACAATTGCGCTATGCGAGACAGCCACACCGCGGTTCACTGCGCGTCCAAAGCCCAGATTTTCGCCGGTTTGAATCACGCGCACGCGGTCGCCATAAGTTTTCAATGCCTCCAGACTGTTGTCCGACGATGCGTTATCGACTACGATCACATCGAGATCAATTCCACACTGATTGATCAATGCGGCAACGCATTGCGCCAGATGTTTTCCGGCATTCCAATTGACCACTATTGCTGTCACGCGCTCAGGCATTATTTTTTTCCTCTGCTACCAGCCGCGCAATAAGCCCCAAAAATGTCGCATGGATGAAGATCAACCGATTGGCAAAGAGGGTTGCGTCTGCCATGCCATAGACCAGTAGCGCAGCGTAAATGGCGATAAATGCCGCGCAGAACAGACGCACGCGGGTATCAGAACTTTGCTGGAATAATAGATATGCACGCCACAGAGCAAAGCCGAAGACCCACAAAAATGCTGCGACGCCAACCAGCCCCATTCGCATCCCAATCGTTAAATAAACGTTGTCAACTGCACCTACTGTCAATATCTGTGGCGGTGGTGGAAATGTCACCAAAGACGTCACGGTTTCACCGTGTCCGCCGCCGAGCAAAGGGCGCTGACGAATTTTTTCCAGTGCTTTGCCATAAGATATCAACCGCCCACTTATGGCTTCAACGCTGCGCGTCACGCGGTCCAATGCGATATCACTGACGGCAGCACGGGTTTGTTGCTGGAAAATATAACCCATCGCCAATAGCAGCAGGGGAACCAATGCCACTATAAAAAGACGCGACAGGCGTCGGGGGGCGGCCTGCTTGTCCAGCACAGTCAACGCGGCGAGGCTGCCCAGCCCTACGAATAGCGAAATCCACATGCCCCGCCCCATTGTCAAAACCAGGGCCAGCCCGATAGGCAATATCGCGCCCCACGCCCATGCTCGTCTGTATGCCCGTGCTTCAAATAACAAAATGGCGGCAATAATGAGTATGCCCATCGGCAACACAATGCCTTCGAGCCGTGCGACCCGAACAAAACCGCCCGCAATGTTCGCATCTACCTGTAAAAGAAATTCAAGCAAGTACTCGATGCCGACAATTGCGGCGATGAAGAGAAATAAATGCAGGAATGTGGAGAATCTCCGTATATCAAAAAACCACGTTATCACAAAGAACAACGTGTAGTATAATGGATAGCGCACATCGCGCAACATTTGCGAGACCGACTGTCCGTAGATCAACCCCAACAAGCATGAAAATACGACCAGCCCCAGCAATACGCGCATTGGTTGATCCAAAAAAGTATGCCGTCGCCAATTCCATCGGCCTTCTAACAAATAGTTGAGCGCGGCAATGCCCATCACCACTACGAGAAGACCTTCATAAAATTTGAAGTCCAGAGGCAAGGTCAGATAGTCTTCGTAAAACCAGGAAGGCACAACCGCGGCGGTGAAACACAAATAGAGCACTGACAGCGTGAGAGAGCCAAAAAGTGCGATTGCCGACAACAAGCTCAAGACGAAAATCGCCGCAAGCGCGTCATTTACTAAAAACGGCAGTGCAATCAACAATATCTGCCCAAAACACACCAGAACCAGCAGGTGAGGTTTTGCAGGGTCAAAAAAATCTGCTCGAAGTATCACGCCCTTCGCCCTATTCGGTTAATCCACTGCACACATACCCAGGCCGCAGGCGCGCACAAAACCGCGTCAACAGGTAGCCGAAAGCGCGTGTGAGCAAAGAATACCATGTGCAATAGTGACATGCAAATTATCAGTAGAATAAGTGCCAGACCTTCGGACCTCTGGCGTTGGATAAATGTGCCGGCAAGTCCCAGGGTTAGCAATGGGGTACAGGAAAGCACGGCAATTGCGTTGTATAATGGCGGCTCTCCCGGCACCCAGGGGCACCAAAAATAGAGCAGTTTGTCAATGCTCAAACTCAGATAGTGCAGTGGTTGCGCGATTATCCATCCCAACACAATGCCCGCGATGCGGCGGTCGGCCGCTGTGCCCTGAGATGTGTCGGCCAGTGTGTGATAAAGTGCCAGATAATCGATGTGGTTGTCGTAAACGCCGCGTCCTTCTAGGTGTGCTCCCACCAGCAAGTTGATCCCCAAATTAGTCGAGATAGGCACAAATTCGCCCGAGACGATATGATTGCGCGCTGTCCAGGGCAAAATAATCAGGCAGAGTGCGCCGACTACGGTTAGCACGCGCGATGCTTTTTGTACAGGTGCCAGGCGAGATTTTTGCCACCAAAAAAAGAGAACAAGAGGTAACCAGGGCAATAAAACGGGCTTGCAAAGTGCGGATAGTCCCACAATTCCACCAAATATCATCGCCATCGTAAAGGTGTTTTTTTCCCAGAATTGGACACAGCACAAAAAGCTAATAGTTGTCAAAAAAATCAGAATGGTTTCGGCCATCAACACGCCGGAAAAAAATATAAATAACGGATAAATAGCGAACAAACCAGTAGCGATCAGACCGACCAATACCCTGCCCATTCTACAGCCCAGAACATAGATGAAATAGCAGGTGATTGTGCCCAAGATGGCCTGGGCAATCCGCACCAGGACGGGTTTGTGACCAAAGGTATGATAAATGCCGGCCAGAAATAAGCTGTATAATGGGGGGCGGTACATTCCGGTATCGGGGTGCAAAACGCCCAGCGCGACATAAGCCTGTCCCAAACGATCCCAATGTACCTCATCAGATGCATTGGTCAAATCGGATTGCGACAACCCAAACCCTACGCGCAATAATAATGCGAATGCGAGCAAGCCCCACAGGTACTGGCGATGACTCATTTCTCTTTCCCGCTTAATAGAAGTTCACAGCTATTGTCGCTGTCCACTCATGCCCTGTTACCCTGCTTTGCTGTGTTGTGATGCGATGGTGTTGATATTGCATTTGTAAAGTCCAATTTCTCACGGGTGCGAATAACACGTGGCCACCTATTTTTTTTAGTGTCTCTATATTGCCCGACATAAAGTTTCGCGTAGTTGGGTCCTCTAATCGACGCCCCAGTTGTGCATTGCCGCCTACATTGACAATTGTTCCATCTGGATTTACTGGATTTTCACCTTGTCGCTCTCTTTCAAAAGTTAAAGACGCATTCAGGCTCGGCGAAAAGCGGTGTGTCACTCGTGCAAAATATCGGTCTGCATTTGGTCCGGTTGGATAGCCCAACAGCGCGTCGTAGTGTTCATACGTATTGATGTGGAAATTGTGTGCGTACACATAAGGTTCCACACGCACATATTCGGCGCGCACGTCAGTATCTCGCAAGCCCAGGGGATCGACCCAGAATGCGCCCAATTGAAAGGCAAATTGATTGGAAAACGCATTGGGATCGAATTTGACCATATCGTCGAAAAAACACGCGCCATAAAGTGTTAGTCCCGTCAGGATGTGAGCTGATATATCGGCTCCAATTACGAGATTGTCGCGATTTCCCAGGTGGTTTTGCGTTCCAGCAAATACGGCGACTGGCAAAACGTAGAGCAGTTCAAATCCTCGGTCGCCATATACCACTGCCTCGTGCAATCCTATTCTCACTTTTGAGAACGCAATCTCCAGTCGGTGCGCGGCAAGTCGCTTCTGCCTTAAAAAAATACGCACATGCCCATTGTCGATCCACCGTCGCGTTGTGTCGATTAATCCCGGGCGTGCGCGCAGTGATGAAGCGATATGGGTATAGCGCAATCGCCCATGTGATGTTCGCAACCGGAACAAGCCATAAGATGGCGCATTGTTGGAGAGCAATAAATTTCCCGTGCGCCCGGGGCCCCAACTGAGGCTTCCTTTACCCACATCTACACGCATCCATGTATTTGCCCAGGCCAGTTGAAACGCGCTTTCGCGGAAATCCACTTTTTTGCCTTTGAGTTGCACGTCTTCAAGGGGATGGGCCAGCACATCTTCTCGGCGAAGGCGCGGTTGGTCGCTCCACTCGCGGGCCTCAAAGTGGCGTGCATAAAATCCCAATATGTGGAATCGCCCGCGCATAGAACCACCAATATAGGTTTGCGACGCGGTCTCGTTCAAAAATCCATCGCCCCTGCGCGCAATCACCTGTTGCCGTGCCAGCGGTTCGAGGATGACGGACGCCGCAGAGTCGTGCCAGGTCCATCGGGGTTCGCGTGCAAAGGCCGCGCGATTTTCCAATTCTGCGATATATCGGTTGATGAGGCCACGCTCGGTTGCCGACATAGATTGACTGGACACGGCGGACAGCATCCGCACAACTTGTATCCGGGTCAAGGGACGCGTATCGGGCACGGCGACCCAGTCTCGTGCATTCAGGCGATCCAATAAGGGATACACGGGATGATACAGTGGAATATCGGGTGAGGCATCTTCGCTGATTGCCGGGCTGGCTATATAGAAAAACAGCAGGATGCACATGAGCGATCTAAGTAGCAAGTGTATATTTCTCATGATGGTTAGAAAAAATAAAACAGTCTCTCTGAATTTGGTTCAAAGCGCGGTACTTGTCAAGCATGGCGCTTTTTACGGCGTGTTTAGCTCTTGACTTTACAGCAGGCATGGGCTATTTTTCGCCCTTTGTAAACAGCACCTGATACAGAACTTTGACAATGTTTCCAATGCGAAAAAATGCCTCTGTGTGCGATGACTGCGGGCTTTGTTCTTTCGGGCAAAACAGCGGGGAAAGCGATGCGATTGATCGCATCGCACGAGAAGTCGTGCTCCAAATACGCGGTGGAGATGACGCAGAAATTTCCATTTCTGCAGGTGTGTCTGCCCGGCATGCACATGTTGACGACGAAACTCTGGAGATCCTTTTTGGTGCGGGTCACACCTTAACGCCTTATCGAGAACTCTATCAGCCGGGTGCTTTTGCCGCCGAGGAAGTCATATCTGTTGTTGGCCCCCGGTTGCGCGCGATTGAGCGCGTGCGAATTCTCGGTCCCAGTCGCGACTATAATCAGGTCGAACTCGCCCGAACCGATGCCATCTATATCGGTGTTGACCCGCCTGTGAGGGATTCGGGAGACCTGAGAGATGCGCCACCTGTTACTTTTATCGGTCCCAAGGGGTCGGTCACGGTCAACGCAGCCATTCGCGCTACGCGTCATATCCACCTGCGTCCATCTGATGTAATAGATTATGGCTTTCAAGGGCGGGAATCTGTCAGGGTGCGCGTGGGAGGCGAAAAAGGCGTTATATATGATAATGTGCGCCTCAAGATTGACGAAAGCTATTTGCCCGAACTCCATTTGGATACCGACGACGCCAACGCAGCCGATCTCGTCTGTGGAGATACGGTGTTTATGATAAAATGAATGCTCTTGGTATGATTGAAACACTCGGCGTTATTGGCACAACAGAAGCTGCCGATGCCATGGTTAAGACGGCTCTCGTCACGATTGAAAAGTACGAAAAAATCGGTGCGGGATATACCACCACACTCGTACGCGGCGATGTGGGCGCGGTTCGCGTAGCTATCGAAGCGGGAATAGAAGCTGCCGAGCGCGTTGGCGATCTCGTTGCCGCTCACGTTATCCCAAATCTCGATCCACAGGTAGAGACAGTTATTTTCAGTACACAATGATCATTTTTCAGGAGGACACAACATGGGTGAAGCCCTCGGCATGATTGAAACCAAAGGTCTCGTAGCTATGATTGAGGCTGCAGATGCGATGGTCAAAGCCGCCAATGTCCAATTTGTCAATTGGGAACGCATTGGCGCGGGATATGTCACTGCTATTGTGCGCGGCGATGTGGCAGCTGTTAAAGCTGCAACGGAAGCCGGTGCTGCTGCCGCTGGCAAAATTGGAGAACTCGTTTCCGTACACGTCATTCCGCGACCACATGGTAGCCTTGAAAATATTCTGCCTATCGGCTCTTCAGACGGCTAAACTATGACCCTCGGCAAGGTGGTGGGAACGGTGGTTGCCACCCAAAAAGACAGCGGTCTGGCGGGTTTTAAGCTCCAGATCGTCCAAACGCTCGATTTGCCCGCATTCGAACTCAAAGAAAGTTTTTTGGTCGCCGTAGATGCTGTTGGTGCAGGCGATAGCGAAGTCGTGCTCTGTTGTAGTGGAAGTTCCGCCCGCATGACGAGTGTGACTGAAGATCGCCCTGTCGATGCTGTGATTGTCGCTATTATCGACACGGCAGAAATCGAAGGTGAAGCGGTTTATCAGAAGTGAGACGTGCGAAGTGAGATATGAACTTAGACGAAATTCAAATCCAATCGGTGGTTGAGCAGGTCGTACGTCGCCTTGTGGCTGAGCGCGAAGCCCCTGCTGTTATTGCACCGCCCGCGCGCTATGAAAACAAAGGCGACGATGGCCTTTTTGATGATCTCGAAGAAGCTATTGCTGCAGCTTCAGAAGCCCAGCGTGCCCTTGAAGCAATGAGTCTGGAGCAACGCCGCGAGCTTATTTCTGCGATCCGCCGCGAATCTATGGCGCATTCAAAGGGTATCGCGCAAAAAACCGTTGAAGAAACCGGCATGGGTAAGGTGCCGCACAAAATTCGCAAACTCGAGGTTGTTGTACAACACACGCCTGGCGTTGAAGATTTGCAACCCACGGCGTGGACGGGCGACAATGGTTTGACGGTTGTTGAAATGGCGCCCTTTGGCGTGATAGCAGCGGTCACGCCATCCACGCACCCGGTGCCCACGATGGTCAACAATGCAATTAGCTTTGTCGCTGCGGGCAATAGTGCGGTTTTTGCGCCCCATCCGAGCGCGAAAGATGTTTCGGCTCTGGGTCTTCAGATGCTCAATCGCGCCATTGTCGGCGCGGGCGGTCCACCAAATCTGCTCGTCGCTGTGCGCGAACCATCCATAGAAACGGCGCAGAGCCTTTTTGTGCATCCCGTCATTGATCTCGTTCTCGTCACCGGTGGGGGCGGTGTTGTCAAAGCGGCCATGCAAGCACCCAAGCGCGTGATCGCAGCAGGACCTGGCAATCCTCCTGTAGTCGTAGATGAGACCGCCGATATCGAAAAGGCCGCCCTCGGCATTATTGAAGGCGGCGGTTTTGACAATAATATTTTGTGTATTGGCGAAAAGGAAGTGTTTGCAGTTCAATCCGTGGCCGATGAACTAATGCGCCACTTGAAGGCAAATAATTGTGTGGAACTCGACCGGTCACAAATTGATGCACTGACCAAAATCGCGTTTCCCCGCGACGAAAAAGGCGATTGGATGCTCAATCGGGACCTCGTTGGTCGCAGCGCGCATGTGCTTGCTGCCCAAATTGGTCTCAATATTTCGCCCGATACAGAGCTTTTGATTGGCGAGGTTGAAAATGAGCACGATTTTGTTCAACACGAGCAGATGATGCCGTTTGTCCCCATTGTTCGCACACCCGATGTACACAGGGCAATTGACTGGGCTATTCGGGCCGAACAGGGGTATCGCCACACGGCGGTCATGCATTCGAAAAATGTCGAGAATATGACGGTTATGGCTCGCCGGTGTAAGTGTACGATTTTTGTGAAAAACGGCGCGTCATCTGCGGGATTGGGCGCAGGTGGCGAAGGCTATACGTCTTTCTCTATTGCCACACCCACCGGCGAAGGCTGCACGTCTGCCCGCACATTTACCCGCCAGCGCCGCTGTGCCCTCATCGACTATTTTAGAATTGTATAAGTCCCGTATCTCGCGAGGTAAAAATGTTCCTCGGCCGCGTCATTGGAAAAATTTGGGCGACGCGCAAAGATGCCTCGCTCAAAGGTTTTAGACTGCTTGTCGTTGAACCGATTGATCACGAGCACAATAAAGCGGGTGATGCTTTTGTCGCGGTTGATGTGGTCAATGCCAGCGATGGCGAGACCATCTACTGGGTCGGTTCACGAGAAGCGCCCAACGCCCTGCCCGATAAATACGGCCCGGTTGATGCGGCAGTTGTTGGCATTGTCGATCAGGTCGATGCATGAGGTAGCCTACCCTCCGGCTCCCCTCAGAAGAAGGGGAGACTAAACCCCGAATCCCAAATTCTATATGTTCCTGGCCCGCGTTCTCGGTAGCGTCACATCGACTATTAAACACAGCGATTACAACAGCGCCAAACTCATGGTCGTGCAACCCATTACGCCCGATGGCAAAGATGACGGCGCATCGGCTCTGGCAGTTGACGCTACAGGCGTTGGTCGCGGCGAAATTGTCCTCGTGATCCGTCAAGGAGTCGCGGCAGGTCTCGTCCTCAATGTGGAATTGCCTGCGGTGCGTTCCGTTATCGTCGGCGTTGTAGATGATATTGATATGAAGGGGTGAGATATAAAATGAATCTCCATCAAGCCAAACTCGATATTGTTGAAGCTGGACGTCGCGTGTACGAACGCGGCTTTGTCGCTTCTAACGATGGCAATATTTCCTGCCGGATTGAAGAAGACCGCATTCTCACTACGCCAACGGGGATGTCCAAGGGATTTCTCAAGGTCGAAGATCTCTGTATTACTGACATGGATGGCACGCTTGTGAGTGGGCAAACGCGGCCTTCGTCGGAAATTGGGATGCACATTTTTCTCTATCGCGAGCGTCCCGATGTGCGCGCTGTGGTACACGCGCATCCGCCAACGGCTACGGGTTTTGCGGTGGCTGGCGTTCCCCTTACTATGTGTGTTTTGCCCGAGGTGATTATCACTCTCGGCGCTATACCTATTGTGGAATACGGTACGCCGGGAGGACCAGAGATATCTGAACCGATCAGGCAATACGTCAAAGATTACGACGCCTATTTGCTCGAAAATCACGGTGCGACTACGATCGGTGCCGATGTGATGAATGCCTATTACAAGATGGAAACGTTGGAGCATTTTGCGAAAATACTTTTTGTGGCACAACAACTCGGCGGGTATAACGAACTCAATGCGGAACAGGTGGAAAAACTGGTCGCGATTCGAAACCGCATGGGCCTTCGCGGCCCCGATCCAGCGTGTGATATCCCCGATGCACCCACAACGCAACCTGAGACCAATGGTGGCATTCCCACGATTCGCACGTTGAGCGCTGGCGGTACACCTCCTGCCCAAACTTCCCAGGACGATCTCATCGCGGAAATTACTCGCAGAGTTATGGAAGAGTTAAAATAATGAAAGCAATGCCCAATATTATCTACATCCTCTCGGACGATCTCGGCTATGGCGATCTGGGTTGTTTTGGACAGGAGTTTATTTATACGCCCAATATTGACCGCATCGCAGCAGAGGGTATTCGGTTTACGGATCACTATGCCGGGTCTTCGGTGTGCGCGCCTTCGCGGTGTGTGCTTATGACGGGTCTGCATACGGGGCATTGTTATGTGCGGGACAATCGCGCTTTGTCCATTGAGGGCAATGTGCCCATTCCCGGGGAGACACAGACGGTTGCCAAATTGCTCAAAAAGGGCGGTTATGCCACTGCTTGTATTGGCAAATGGGGATTGGGGTATCCGGGATCGGAAGGCGATCCCAACAATCAGGGGTTTGATCACTTTTTTGGGTATAATTGCCAGCGCGAAGCCCACACGTATTATCCTCAGCACCTCTGGCGCAACGATCAGAAAATCATGCTCTACGGCAAATCGTATTCACACGATCTGCTCACGGCTGAGGCTTTACAATTTGTGCGCGATCAGCAATCCAATCCCTTTTTCCTTTATTTGGCCTATACCATTCCACACACCAGATTCGAAATTCCATCTCTCGATATTTACAAAGACAAACCCTGGACGGAAAATCAGAAGACGCAGGCGGCTATGATTACGCGCATGGACCGCGATATTGGCACGCTTTTGGATATGCTCGATGAGCTTGGAATTGCTGAGAATACGCTTGTTGTCTTTACGAGCGACAACGGTCCCCACGGCAGTGGCAATACGCTTGGACATTTCAACGCTGCTGGACCACTTCGCGCAAAAAAGGGGAGCCTCTACGAAGGTGGTATCCGCGTGCCCTTTGTCGCCCGGTGGCCGGGAACGATTCAACCCGGTACTGTGAGCGCACATTATTCGGGTTTTCAGGATATGTTGCCCACGTTCTGCGAATTGGCTGATACGTCCATCCCGGAACCGGTTGATGGCATTTCTATGTTGCCTGCGCTCCTGGACCGCGATACCCAACAAGCTCACGAATTTCTCTACTGGGAGCGGCGCGGGGTCAGTGCTGTTCGCATGGGCGATTGGAAGGCGTATTTACCCGAGGGTCATACCAATCCCGAAGGTGTTGTTGAACTCTACGATTTGGCAGCGGATATCGGCGAACAAAATGATCTCGCAACTGAATATCCAGATATTGTTTCAGAAATTCGAACCATTGTTCGGGAATCGCACCGAGATACGCCCTGGGAAACTTGGGAATACGACGGACCAATTCCCAATGAATATGGGACAGTAGTTCAAGGATGAGGTGGGATCGGAAAGTGCCCAATCGCAAAGCGGCTATTGTCATATTTTGTAGTGCCCTGATTGTGTTTGTCAGCATGGGCATTCGCCAATCCTTTGGCCTTTTTTTGTCACCGATCAGCCAGGATCTCGGCATTGGACGCGAAGTCTTTAGCCTGGCCATTGCCTGGCAAAACCTCATTTTTGGTTTGCCCGTAGTGGGCATTTTAGCAGATCATTTTGGGCCGCGATGGGTTGTTGCTGTCGGCGCGTTGCTCTATGCAGTCTGTTTTTTTCTTTTGTCTTCTGTCAGCACGCCGCTCGGTCTGTACACTGTGCTCGGTGTACTCATGGGCATTGCGCTCAGTAGCATCTCCTATGTGGTGGTCCTCGGTGCGGTCGCTCAGGTTGTTGCACCGGAAAAACGCGCCTCGTTTTTTGGGCTTATTACTGCTGCGGGTTCTTTCGGGACGTTTGCAATTGTGCCGGGTGTTCAATGGCTTCTTTCTGATTTGGGCTGGCAATCTTCATTCGCTTTCATCGCGCTGGTCGCGGGCGCAAGTGCCTTGCTCGCTATTGGGATTCCACAGCGCGGGCGCGAGGTGTCTCCAAATACCGTTGAATCCCACGATGGCAGTCTGCTTCAAGCACTGCTTCAAGCGCGCGGTCATTCGGGATACTGGTTGCTCAATGCGGGATTTTTTGTGTGCGGTTTTCACGTGGCATTTATCGCCACGCATCTGCCCGCTTTTCTGACTGATCACGGTCTTTCAAAGATGGTCGGTGCAACGGCGTTATCCCTGATTGGTCTTTTTAACATTTTTGGATCTTATCTTTCGGGACAACTCGGCGACCGATATCGAAAAAAATATCTCTTGAGTTTGCTCTATTTGGGGCGCGCCATTGTCATTAGCGGATTCCTGTTCATACCCGTTACAAATACGTCTGCGCTTGTGTTTGGCAGCGCGATCGGGTTCTTATGGCTTGCAACCGTTCCGCTAACCAGTGGTACTGTCGCGCAGATATTTGGTTCGCGCTATCTTTCCACGCTGTATGGCATTGTTTTTTTCAGTCATCAGATCGGCAGTTTTTTGGGCGTGTGGCTGGCCGGGCGCGTGTATGATGCAACGGGGTCTTACGATATGATTTGGATTGCCGCGATTCTCTTGGCTGTGACTTCATCGCTCGTTCATTTGCCCATTGCCGATAAACCCCTGCAGAGGCTTGAAACAGTCACACCATGAAAATCCTCATTGCAAACGCAGGCTCTACGTCATTCAAATATCGCCTGTTTGACATGACCGATGAAGCGGTGCTCGCCGAAGGTCGTCTCGAACGCATCGGCGATCCGTCTTCACCTGTTGCCCATCAGATTGGCGAATGCGCTGTTGAAACCGAACAACACTTGCCGGATTATCCATCCGCTGTCCGCGATGTTATTGCACGTCTGACAGATGCGCGCACTGGTGTGCTCTCCGACTTGTCTGATCTCGATGCTATTGGATTTAAAACCGTTCACATGCGCGGGAAAGCGGGTACTTATCTTCTCACTGAAGACGTTTTGCAGCGCATGGCGGACTACAATAGCCTCGCGCCTGCCCATAACCCGCCCTATATCCAGGCGATTCGCATTTTCGAGCAATGCGCACCCAACCTGCCCCTGATTGGACTTTTTGAAGCTGCCTTCCACGTCAACATACCCGATTATGCCTATATCTACAGCGTCCCCTACGACTGGTATGAAAAATACGGGGTTCGCAAATACGGCTTCCACGGCGCATCCCATCGCTACGTTTCGCAACGCACGGCGCAAATACTCAACCGCGAGGATCTCCGCATGGTATCCTGCCATCTCGGCGGGAGTGCCTCTTTGTGCGCGGTTCGCAACGGTCAATCTATAGATACCTCAATGGGCTTCTCGCCCCAAACAGGCATCATTAATAGCACGCGTATTGGAACTATTGATCCCTTCATTATTCCCTATATAATGGACCGAGAAAATTTATCGACAAGCGAGATGAGCCGCATTCTGTCAGAGGAAAGTGGTTTGCTCGGCATTTCGGGTATTAGCGGCGATGTGCGCGATCTCGAAGAAGCCGCTCAAAAGGGGCAAGCGCGCGCACGCCTTGCTCTGGAGGCATTTTGTTATGGGATCAAAAGAGAAATCGGCGCTTGCTCTGCCGCACTGGGCGGTCTGGATGCGATTGCTTTTGCCGGGGGCATTGGAGAACGCGGGGCAAATGTGCGCTGGCGCGTCTGCACCGGTCTCGAATACCTGGGCGTTTATCTGGACGAGGCCGCAAATGCCAATCCTCCCGCAGACGGGCTGATCTCGACATCTAATAGCGAGGTTGCGGTTTTGATTGTCCAGACTGACGAAGAATGTATTGTCGCACGCGCAGTAGCCGAATACTTGAAGGAGCACGGATGAATATCACCGATGTTCGCACGATTCCGCTTTTTGGAGAAACGCCTATGACGGGCTGGACAGTCGAGCCAGGACCGGATGAAAATATGCACACGCTGGTCGAGGTTCAGACGGATGAAGGTGTGAGCGGCATTGGAAGTGTTTTTACCAGCAAAGCCCTGGTCGATGGGGCGATGGGGTTGTTGCGCCCCAATATCATTGGGGAGAACGCGCTGGAACCCGAGCGCGTATCTGAAAAACTTCACCAGATGACCTTCTGGCAGGGACGGGGAGGTGCTGTTACACATGCGATTAGCGGTGTTGATATCGCGCTATGGGATATTTTGGGCAAAGTGGCTGGGCAGCCCGTTGGGCGTTTGCTCGGAGGATATTATCGCAAAAAAATAAAACCCTACGGCTCGATTCTCTTTGAAGATCCCGAAACATTTTCCGACACTTTGCAAGACGCGCTCGACCGCGGTTTCAGGGCGCTCAAACTCGGCTGGGGTGCTTTTGGGCGCGTTGACCGCCATATGGATGAACGCCTCATCAAAATCGCCCGAGACACCTGTGGCCCCGATGTGGAACTCATGGTCGATGCGGGCGGCAGCGATGCCTTTTGGCCTCACAATTACAAATGGGCGATTGAAACCGCTCGCATGCTCGGCGATTACGATATCACCTGGTTTGAAGAAGCCCTCCCGCCCGACGATATTGAGGGCCACATCAAATTGCGAGAATATTCTCCTGTCCGCATTGCCGGTGGAGAAGTTTTTACTCGCCGCCAGAGTTTCATGCCGTGGATTGAACGTGGCGCGTATGATATCATTCAGCCCGATGTCACGAAAGTGGGAGGTATTTCTGAAGTGCGACGCCTGATATGGTATGCGTATGACCACAATGTTCTGGTCGTCACACACGGCTGGAACACCGCTATTGGCCTCCTCGCAGATCTCCATCTGTCTGCCGCACATCCCATTGCGCGCTGGGTCGAATATATTACCCCATCGCCTTATATCGAAGATATTGTCACTACGCCGTTTTCACTTGATGAAGACGGATTGCTCACTATTCCCACTGCGCCGGGTCTCGGTATAGAACTCGATTGGGATGCCGTGCGCCATTACTCGGGTGAGAAATAGAGATAGATTTATGCCCAAATTTTTATCACATCGGATATTGAAATACGGGTCTAATGCCCTTATGGCGGTGTTGATCACGCTGGGTATTCTGGCGGTGGTTAATTTTTTGACCACGCGGTATCACGCGCGCTTTGACCTGACGGCTCGCGGTCTTTATACGCTATCGCCCCAAACGATTTCTCTTTTGGAAAATTTGTCTGAGGATGTCAATGTTGTGGCGTTTTTCCGAGAGGCAGAGCAGCGCGATTACGAGCATTTGCTCAAGCAGTACGCCTATCATTCGAGGCGTTTTGCGTACCGGTTTGTCGATCCCGATCGAGAACCGATTGAGGCCAGGCGATATACTGTGACGCGGTATGGTGTTTCGGTGATCGAATATGGCAATCGGGAAGAGCGGATTCGGGAAACGTCTGAAAAGGTGCTGACTAATGGCATTGCGCGTTTGATGAGTGAAGAGCGGCAGGTGGTCTATTTTGTGGGGGGGCACGATGAGGCGCATCCCGACGATCAATCGGAGCAGGGATTTTCCGGGATCAAGCAGTTGCTCATCGAAGGCAACCACGATGTGCGTCCATCCCTGGTGCTGGCGCAATCACAGCGCGTGCCAAAAGATTGTGACGCGCTGATTGTCGCGGGGCCAAAACGTCCGTTTTTGCCAGCAGAGATCGATATTGTAGCGACGTATCTCAATCAGGGTGGGGCGGCGTTCTTTTTGTTGGATCCTCTCATCGATACGGGGCTTGTGTCGCTGTTGCGAAAGTGGTCTATTGGTCTGCGAAATGATTTTGTGGTCGATAAAAGCCAGGTGCTGCCGGGGGCTGATTTTTCGGTTCCCGTGACGACACATTATAGCAAACATCCCATTACGGATAAGCATTCGGGATTGCAGACGTTTTATCCGTTGACGCGCTCGATGGAACGCGTGGGATCTTTGCCTGGTGCTGATGTTTCTTCGCTGGTGCTGTCTTCGCCGAACAGTTGGAGTGAGACCAATTTGGATGCTGTTTCCGCTAAAGACAAAGAAGCGGTGCAATACACATCGGGGGCTGACCGACCGGGGCCGTTGTGGCTCGCGATGGTCGTGGAAGGCCCGACCACTATTGCTGCAAAAGCGGGGGATGATCGGCGTGGCGCGCGGGCGCGGATTGTGGTATTTGGCGATTCGGATTTTGCGAGCAATCGCTTTGTGGAAGTGGCGGGCAATGGCGATTTGTTTATGAATGCAGCGAATTGGTTGCTCAGGGCGCGCGATAAAATTACGATTCGGCCCAAAAGCACGCTTTTTCGCCCGCTGACATTGAATCCGGGCGATGAATTTTGGATTCGGTGGGTGTATTGGCTGGTGTTGCCAGGCGTCCCGATTGTCGCGGGGGTGCTGGTCTGGTGGCGCAGGCGTTGAAAAGTGTACTGGTAACTGGCTACTGAGGAAAAAATTGTGGGTATTAAGGCGACAGCGATTTTGGCGGTTTTGCTTTTGGGTCTGGTGGGGTTTGTCTTTTTATATGAACGTCCTCGCATGGCAGAGGAACAACGCGAGAGTGAGGCGAAAAATGCGTTTATTGAAGTTCAGCGGCATCGCGTTGCGCGGTTGACATTGACCAATGAATACGGGCACTTTGTCGCTGAGAAGCGCGGCAATGAGTGGACGCTAATTGCGCCGCTGGAAGTGCCTGCAGATTGGATAGAGTTTGAGGGTATGATTGAGATCGCACAGATTGTTGAACGCGGTCGGGTTGTGGTTGATGAAGGCGATTACGCAGGGGTTGTTCTCGCCGATTTTGGGCTGGATCCGCCCGTGGTTGAGGTGCGATTTGAACCGGTATCGGGCGATCCCATGTGGTTGTTTTTTGGCAATGATATTCCCTCCAAGCTGGGGTGCTATTTTACATGGTCGGGCGGAAACAAGGTCGTGTTGACAAAAAAACAATATCGCGCGCGGTTTAATCGTCCGCTGATGGCATTGCGCGATACGCGGGCGTTTTCCTTTGATCCCGATCTGGTCTCGCGGGCGTATTTCCAAACGCCTGGAGGCGTCTATGAGGTCGTGCGGGATGGGTTGGAGTGGCATCTCGTTCAGCCGATAAAAGAGCGAGCTGATGCGCGCGAGATTTTGACATTGTTGGGACAGTTGAAAGATGAGCGCGTTGCATCTTTTCACAAAGAGGCGGTGGATGATCCCACAATTTACGGGTTCGACGATCCGGATTACAAAGTCGAGTTGCATGTAAAAGACAATGAAATGTCCAATACACTGTTGTTGGGCAAGCGCGTTCCCGATAGTCGGCAGAAACTGTGGTATGGGCGTGTAATGAGTCGGCCACAGGTGTTTATCGTCGAACAATTGATCGCAGAATCTCTGGACATTCCATTGAACCAGTTGCGTTACAAGCGCGTTTTTGAGTTTGATCGCACAGGTGTTGATCGCGTGCGGTTGGCATATCGAGACAGCGTGGTGAATTGCGCAAAGAATGACGATGGCTCGTGGCAGATGGTGATGGGGGATGGGCGCGTTGTCAAAGGGGACGCCGACGTTGAAGATTTGATCGATCGCGTTCACAATCTGGTCGTTGCCGAGTTTCCCGATCGAGTGGATAAGTCTGCCGCAGATAGTTTGGATGATCCCGTGTTGACTGTTTCTCTGTGGCGGAGCGAAACACTGGTGCAAGAGCTGATAATCGGGCATGCCAACAATTTTTGGTATGGCACTGCCAAAACGCGACGCGAGGTGGTTGTATTGCCGTATTCGGTGATGTCGTGGTTGCAACTCAATTGGAATTTGGGCGCAATATAAGAAGGAGCATAATGGACGGCAATGCGTGCGATTTATTTTTTATTCGCAATGTGGACCGGGATACAAACGGTTCCGACCGATGCAGCGGTCGAATTTTTGACGGGGGTTGACCGCGATACCATTACAATTGGCGACCCTTTTGTTTTGCGTCTGCGCGTCCATCGCGGGGTTGATGATAAAGCGGAAATTGCTTATGGAAAAAATTTTCCCCAGCCATTTGAAATCCGGCACACGGGCGGGGTTGAAACAGAGCAACTCGAAAATGGACGGGTGCGGGAAACGCAGGACCTCGTGCTGGCGATTTATCAGGTGGGCGCGTTCCGCGTGCCACCTGTTTCCGTGCATTTTGTCAATGCAGAGGGCGATTCTGGAAAGATCACGTCACAACCCATTGATGTGCTGGTGCAGAGTGTCAGGCCAGAAGGCACAACGGATATTCGCGATGTGAAGCCTCCCTGGGTTATTGTAGCACAGATCCCCGCGTGGTTTTGGCTGGCGGTTGGTGGGTTGATTCTATTGCTTGCAGGATTGGTCTGGTATATTTATCGACGCAGGCATCGCCCGGAAGTCGAGTTGCCACCGCCGCCTATCAACTGGTTAGAGGAATTGGACAGGGTGGGGCAGTTGGGGCTGATAGAGCGGGAAAATTACCGGCAGTATTATTCTCTATTATCGGCTGTTTTGAGACGGTGTTTGGAAGCCAAAACCCCCGTACATGCAGTGGAGCGCACGACGTTTGAGATTGGGCGGGATTTGCGCGCCCAAGCATTTGACGATCAATTGGTGATGGCTATAGAAGATTTTTTGAATGAAGCAGATCGGGTCAAGTTTGCCAAATTTGCACCACGTGATTACATGGCGCACGAGGCGATGGATGGCGTGCGCGACATTGTGAGCATTCTGATTACACCTTCTGTGACACAGGAGGTAGCCGAGTGATGCGTTTTGCCAATCCAGCGTGGTTACTGATCCTGTTGTTTATTCCGGTGCTCATCTATCGCTATATTGGGCGCGAAAGGCGCAAGTCGGGGCGCATACGTTTTTCCGATACGCGCCTTTTTCGGCGTATTGGCCCGTCCTTTTTTTTAAAGTTGCGGCACAGTTTGATCGCGTTTCGCTGTGTGGCTCTGGCTTTGCTCATCGCGGCGATGGCGCGGCCGCAGTCGGGGCGTGAAGGCCGAGAAATTTTGAGCCAGGGTATTGATATTGCGCTGGCGATTGATGTTTCGAGCAGTATGGAGGCCAAAGATCTGGCGGACCAGCGCAAGACGCGGTTGGAAGTGTGTAAAGAGGTGGTGGCGCAATTTGCACAGGGGCGCGCCAATGATCGCCTGGGGCTTGTGGTCTTTGCCGCAGAAGCCTATACGCAATGTCCGCTTACGCTGGATTACGGCGTATTTTTGAGTTTTCTCGAAGGTGTTGAAATTGCCAGCAAGGACTGGGATGGCACTGCGATTGGTTTGGGGATCGCAACTGCGGTGAATCGTTTGCGAGAATCTGAGGCCAAGAGTAAGGTGATTATTTTGTTGACAGATGGAAAGAATAATCGCGGTGAGATCGATCCGATGACCGCGGCGCGCGCAGCAGAGGCTGTGGGTGTTCGCATTTATGCGATTGGTGCAGGTAGCAGGGGTACGATTATGCAGGAGGTTGATGGGATTTTTGGTAAGCGATTTGTACCGGTCAAAGTTGAAATTGATGAAGATACGCTTAAAAAAGTGGCGGATGCAACAGGTGGGAAATATTTCAGAGCGACGAGTGAAGAAAAGCTGGAGGAGATATACGCCGAGATTGGCGAAATGGAAAAGACCGAGATCAAAGTGCGCGAGTATGTGGATTATCGCGAGTTGTTTTACCTGTTTCTCTATCCCGGGTTAGCACTACTATCGTTGGAATTGGTGCTGGGCAATACGCGATTTCGGAGGTTGCCTTAGATGCGATTTGGCGATCCACAGGCTTTTTATTTGCTATTATGCGTGCCGGTTTTCGCGCTTTTTTATTGGTGGGCTTTTCGGCGCAAGCGCAAGGCACTGTATGCGTTTGGTGCTCCTGAGTTGGTGGATAAACTCGCTTCGGGCGTCAGTCGCATGCGGCAAGGCATAAAATCCTCGCTGGTGTGTGTCGGATTCCTTTTTTTGATTTTTGCACTGGTGCAACCGCAGTTCGGCACCGAATTGGAATTGATCCATCGCCGTGGCGTCGATCTGGTGATTGTTCTGGATACGTCGTTGAGTATGCTGGCCGAGGATATTAAGCCCAACAGGCTGGATCGCGCGCGTTTTGAAATTGAGGGGTTGATCGATCGCCTTGAAGGCGACCGCATCGGCCTTGTGGCTTTTGCCGGTTATAGCCATGTACTCTGTCCGCTTACGCTGGATTATGGCGCAGCAAAGATGTTTTTGGGACAGGCAGATATCACATTGATTTCAGAGCAGGGTACAGCGGTTGCCGAAGCGATTCGCGCCGCCATTAGAGGATTTGGGTCGCGCAATGGGAAATACAAAGCGCTCATTTTGATTACGGATGGCGAAAATCACGGGGGTGATCCCATTGCAGCAGCGCGAGCGGCAGCGGAGGAAGATGTACGAATTTTTGCTGTGGGTGTGGGGACTGCGGAAGGTGAGTTGATTCCGGTCCGCGATGGCGATAGGGTAGATTATTTGAAGGATACTGAGGGCAAGATTGTCAAGACGCGTTTGGATGAAGCAACCTTGAAGGAGATTGCGCGTGTGACCGATGGATTATATGTGCGCGCCAGCGGTGGGGGGATTGGATTGCAGGCGGTGCATGAACGGATTTCAGAGATGGAGAAGCGCGATTTGGGTACGCAGCGTTACGCACAGTATATTCACAGGTTTCAATGGCCGTTGGCTCTTGCTCTGTTATGTTTTGTGAGCGAGGCTCTGTTATCGGATCGGCGACGCAGTGAAGAAGCATGGCGCGGGCGATTTGAGACTTAGACTATGGACGTGAGGTTATGAAGCGATTTTTATATGTTTTGCTGATGTTGCCATTTTTGGGGTGGACATTTCTCGATCCCGTGGCAAAAAAGAATGAAGAGGGCAATGCTCTGTTTGAGAAGGGGGAGTACGAAGCCGCGTTGCGTCGGTATTTGGAAGCACAACAAGAGGCGAGGTCCCGACCGGAGTTGCATTTTAATGCTGGCGATGCACTCTACAAGCAGGGGAAATATGCCGAGGCTTTGCAGGAGATGGGGCGTGCCACCGAAGGTACTCATCCGGATATGTCTGCTGCTGCACATTACAATTTGGGCAATGCGCTGTTTCGGCAGGAGAAATTCCAAGAGGCTGTGGGAGCTTATAAGAAATCATTGGAACTGAAGCCGGATGATATAGATGCCAAAATTAATCTGGAATTGGCATTGGAAAAACTGGATCAGGATGGGCAAGATGAACAGGATAAAAATCAAGATCAAAACCAGGATCAGCAGGACCAAAGTCAAAATCAGGACCAGAATCAACAGGATCAGCAAGACCAGAATCAACAAGATCAGGGTGGGCAGGGT
>VXRD01000015.1 GCA_009838845.1 Gemmatimonadota bacterium
CCCACATCTCGTGCAATCTGATCACTATTGGGCAAATCGGGATTCTTATCGGCAATAATTTTTTGCGTCAACTCAATCGCGCGATTCAGCACATCTTCCAAAAAAACCACATTGCCCCTGCGCGTTGAAGCCCCACTGCCATCTTTGAATCGCAGCCGTCCAAATTGCACATGCGCGCATTTTTCTCGCCAATCGTATTCCATCAATTCCAACACCTGAAACAACTGGCGAAAATACAGCGATTGCGCCACATCCACCACATAGAGCAATTTTTCAAAGCGATATGTTTCCCACCGATACTCCAGCGCGGCCAAATCGCGCGTACCGTACAATGTCGCATCGTCGCTTCGCAATGCGATCAAAGGCGGCATATCCCATTTTTCCAAATCCACAATAGTCGCGCCTTCACTCTCGGTCAGCAACCCCTTTACCCGCAAGCGATCCAATGTCGCGGGCATCTTATCCTGATAAAAACTCTCGCCAGCAATCGACTCAAATCCAATACCCAGCATATCGTAAACGCGGTCAAACTCCTTAAAACTCACATCCACGCACACCTGCCACATCCGCACGGCTTCTTCATCGCCGTCTTCGAGGCGGCGAAACCAATCGCGGGCTTCCTGTTCGAGTTCGGGATTGTCTTCAATCTCCTCGTTAATGCGAACATAGAGTTCAAGCAACTTCTGAATAGTAATATCCGCCGTCAATTCGCCCTCACCCCAGTAATTCCACGCCAGAATCAATTTCGCAAACTGGGATCCCCAATCGCCCAGATGATTCACCCCAATCACTTCATAGCCCAATGCCCGATAAATATTTCGCAAAGCATTGCCAATCACCGTTGACCGCAGATGGTGAATGCCAAATGGCTTGGCAATATTGGGATGCGAAAAATCGATCACAACCGTCTTTCCAGCACCGTGATCTCCACGCCCGTAATCCGCACCCTGTTCGAGAATCGCCGAGAGTGTCTCCCCCGCCAAATTGGTCTTCGGCACAAAAAAATTGAGATACGGACCTGCTGGACGCACCTCGGAAATTCGATCACCTGTCGCAATTTGTGCAGATAGCTCTTCGGCAATCAGATGGGGTGCTTTGCGAAAAATTTTAGCCAGCGCAAAACACGGCAAAGCATAATCGCCCATCTCGGGTTTTGGCGGCGTTTCGATCAGCGCCCTCACATCGCCACAAGACATCTCAGTTGCTTTTGACACCTGCAATACAATTTCTTCGACAAAAGGATTGACCATAAAAGACTACCTCTCCTCCAGTTCCCTATTTCAAAATATCCAAATCCAAAATTTTCTGTACATCGGCCTTCACTTGTGCGGGCACGCGAAACCGATAGCTCTTTCGTTGAGAAATGAGTTCCAAATCCCGCTCGGTACGCCACACATATCTCGAAAATCGCTGCCAGGGCATGTAGCGCATGCCCATCAGCAATCCGCGCGTGCTCATGGTCACGCGAATGGTAGCATACGCGATATAAAAAAATTCGAGAGAAAGCAAAAAACCGAATAATTGCGGCACAAATCCCACGCCATCTGAGATCGCGGCTCCCCGAAACAACACAATACCCCCCGTCACAATCAAAAGCACATCCCATCGCTTCTGCAAAAAAACCACCACAGGCTCTTGTGCATTGGACACATGACGTCGCAATCGCCAATACGCCACAATAGACGCGCCCAATAAAATGGGAGCGAGAATCAACACGATTTGTATAAGTGTCAAAGGCATGTTACGATTTCGACGCCAGATAAATGGTTGCAATCCCAAAGCTCAACCGAACCGCCTGTATATCGGCAAATCCCGCATCGAATAACCGCCCGCAAAAATCGGCACCTTCGGGAAAATGCATCACAGATTCATACAAATAGCGGTAGGCATTCGGGTCGCGGGAGATCATGTGTCCAATACGAGGCAAAATACGCTGAAAATAAAAATTGTAAAGGCCGCGGAACACAGGGGTTCGCGGCCTTGAAAACTCCAGCACAGCCACGCGCCCACCCACCTTGAGCACGCGGCACATCTCGCTCAGGGCCGTTTCCAACTCGGCCACGTTGCGAATGCCAAATCCGATTGTCACGCCGTCAAATGTCCCCTCACAAAAGGGGAGACTCTCCCCATCGCCACACAAAAACGCGACCGGATTTGCTCGCGACTCATTTTTTTTTGTACCCTCACGCAACATCGGCACCGAAGGATCGACGCCGATCACCTGAATATCGCCAGCGCGCTTACCGCATTCAAACCCCAAATCGCCCGTGCCCGTAGCCAGGTCCAAAATTCGCCAGTTCGGCCCAGGTTGCAATCGGTCAATCGTCTTTTTTCGCCACAAAATATCAATGCCCAGGCTCAACAGGTGGTTGAGCAAATCGTATCTGCGGGCAATCCCGTCAAACATCTGCCGCACAAAAGCGCGCTTGGCTTCTGGTTTGAGCAACACATCGCGCGCAATACCCGCAGGGGCTTTAGGGCTATCCCTGTGCTCACCTCTCATTTTTTGTGCCGACCCGTTTGACAACGACATTTTTCATCACATCGGTCGGTGGCTCAACACCCGTCCAGATCGCAAAAGACCGCGCCCCTTGAAAGACCAGCATATCCAGCCCTCCAAAAGCAGGCGCACCAACCGATTGGAACGCGCGCATCAACTGCGTTTCCAGTGGATTGAACACCGTATCGTAGAGCACCAGATCCGGATGGACAGCGCGCACATCGTCAAGAGGCGAGGCATTGACCTCGGGATACATCCCCAGCGAAGTGGTATTCACAACCACGCCCGCATCGGCAAACGCCCTGCATTGCGCATCGACATCCAGCGCACCCACATCCATTTTTGTACCTGTTATTCTTTCCATATCCACTGCCAGAGCCTCGGCTCGCTCGACCGTGCGATTCAAAATCGACACCCGCTGCACCCCATCTTGCGTCCCCAGCGCATACGTCACAGCGCGGGCAGCCCCACCAGCACCAAGCACCACGCAATGCGCGGGAAATGCTTCAATCCCCGCAATATCGCGCAATGCCGTCAAGACGCCATAGACATCCGTATTGTATCCGACCAGCTCATCGTCTTCACGCGAAATGGTATTAACCGCACCCACAGCCAGCGCTTCTTCTGAAATGCGATCCAGGTGTTCCATCACCGCCAGCTTGTGCGGAATAGTCACATTTAACCCGCGAATATTCAGTCCGCGCAACCCCTTCATCGCCTCGCCCACCCGGTCGGGCAACACGTGAAAAGCCACATAACAATAATCCACATCTAATGCGGCGATTGCGGCATTGTGCATATCGGGAGAAAACGAATGAGCCACCGGGTCGCCAATAACACCCAGCACCTGACTTGTCGCGCGAATATTCATTAAGACCTTCGACTGCCATCCAGCAAATCATTTACAAACTCGTCAGCAATATCAAAACTTTCCTTCCACGAGCAGTTGTATGTATAGCGTATAAATGCCACACCGCCCAGGATCATCAAAATCGCAAATAGCGCGAGCTTAAAAAGTATCTTCATATTTTCACCTCTTTTGGTTGAACAACAGTAGATAAACAGGCAAATAACCCGGCGAAATCACGACACATATCACCCGTATTTGACACCCGGGTTTCGCCCTCGGCTATCAATCCCGCCAGTGTAAAGGTCAATCCCGTGAGGGCATCGCCGCCAGCATCGACCTCTATACCCTCAAGGCGCACAGGTCCCTGCACCACCAGGCCATCGGGCATTTCGCCTGCCTTAGCCCCCATTTGACGCAAATTTTGAATCGTCAGTGATAGGCGGTCAACCTCTCCCTGGCGCAAACCCTCTCCATCTCGAATAACCGTTTCACCCGCGGCTTGCGTGCCCATCACAGCGAGAAAAGGCACTTCACGAATAAATAGATCGGTTTGCTCGCCCCCTATACGCGTGCGCCGCAATTCAGACCCCTGGACTTTAATCGTACGCGTCACCTTAGACTTTGATCGCGTCACCTGAATGTCCAACTGTGCATTCAACCGCCGCAACAAATCCAATGCGCGGCGGGTCTTCCAATCGTCGCCCACGCAGTGAAGGGTTAAATCCGACTGCGATAACATCGCCGCAGCGCCGAGCAAATAAAGCGTGGTCTCAGGATCCCCCGGAACATCGCACTCACCAATAAGCCCACGCGCTTCCTTTACCTCATACATACTTACCCCTCTAACGCAACCGCACTTGATAACCTGCATCTCGCAAAATATCGACAGACTGATCGGCTTCCTCCTGCTGCCCAAACCCCATCCGAATCGTCCCCCCTTCGCCTTCGCGCACCTTCAGGACTTCAATATCTTCAATATTAATTCCTTCGGCAGATAAACGCGAGGCAACATCGGCAATCACACCGGGTTTGTCTTCCACCACCAGCAAAATTTCGTGAAGCGGATGCAAAAACCCCTTGGAATCTCTGGGAATCTCTCCGCGAATGCGATTCGCATAGTCAAAATCTTCTGATAGTGCCTCTCGATCCACCTTCTCTCGTATCGCCACAAGCGCGTCGAGATACGCATTGATCATCTCGCGAATAGGACCGGCATTCGTCTGACAAATATCTCGCCACATCGCAAACGGACTGGAGGCAATGCGCGTCAAATCGCGGAACCCACCCGCCGCCATTTGCAGGGGAAGGCCATCGGCCTCATTGAGCCTGCCCACCAATCCCACGAGTGTGGTAGCCATCATCTGCGGCAAATGGCTCACCGTTGCCGCGACCCGATCATGCGTCTCGGCCTCCATGCGCATAGAACGCGCACCAATGCATTGCACCAGTGCTGCAAGCGCATCCACAATTTCGTCGGAAACACCACTTGCGGGCGTAAGCACATAAAGCGCGTTTTCAAACAAAAAGGGATCGGCCGCGCCCACGCCGCTCTTTTCCGACCCCGCCATGGGATGCCCGCCCACAAAATGCACATCTTCACGCGCAACCTGTTCTGCACATGCGACAATCGCGCCCTTCGTACTGCCCACATCTGTAATAATACAACCCGGCGAGGCCGCTTTCACGACCGCGGGCAATTGCTCCAGAATACGCACAATGGGCGAACACAAAAATACCAGATCTGACCGCTTTACGCCATTGTCCATCGCGTCGTATTCATAACCACTGTCAATCACATCGAGCGCACGGGCCTCTCGCAGGGTCTCCGCGCGGCTAATACCAATAATCTCGCGCCCAATACCCAGTCGCTTAAACGCCAGCCCCAGCGACCCGCCAATCAACCCCACACCCACAATGGCAATCGCGGCATCTGTAAACGGAGGATCGTTCATACAAATAACCTGATACGATATAAAATACTAAACCAGACCCGCCAGATCCTTCACAAAAATTTCCGTATCTTCCCACCCCAGGCACGGGTCGGTAATCGACTTCCCAAATATCCCCTCTTCGGGTTTTTGCGCGCCCTCTTCCAGATAACTCTCCACCATCAACCCGCGCACCACATTGTGAAGCAGCGCGGAATGGCGGCGGCTGCGCATCACCTCCAGACCAATGCGCGGCTGTTCGGAAAACGTTTTATCTGAATTATTGTGATTGGTATCCACAATAATCGTCGGATTGCCCAACTTGCGCGTAAGATATTGCTCGGCAACATGCATCAAATCTTCGTAGTGATAATTGGGGATGCTTCGCCCATTATACGACATCCCGCGCAACACCGCATGCGTCAGCGGATTGCCCGACGTACTGACTTCCCAGCCATTGTGAAAAAATACATGCGGCATTTGCGCGGCATAAATGGCATTGAACATCACATCCAGATCGCCACCCGTTGGATTTTTCATGCCCGCGGGCACATCGACACCGCTAATGGTCAGGCGATGATTCTGATTTTCAACAGACCGCGCCCCCACGGCAATATAACTCAGCAAATCCTCTACATAAGGCAAATTCGAAGGGTAGAGCATCTCATCGGCAGCCGTCAAATGCGACTCGCGAAAAGCGCGAATCTGCATCTGCCGAATGGTCTTAATCCCAACAACCATATCGGGCATACCTTTGGGATCGGGCTGATGGGCCATGCCCTTATACCCTTCGCCAGTCGTGCGCGGCTTATTGGTATAAATCCGCGGCACGAGCACCAGCTTGTCCATCACCTGCTCTTGAAGCCGCGCCAGGCGATTCACATATTCACACACCGCATCGACATTGTGAGCCGAGCAAGGACCAATAACCAACAAAAACTTATCGCTCTTGCGCTCAAAAATAGCCCGAATCTCGGCATCGCGTTCTTCTTTTTTCACCTTCAAATCATCGGGCAGTGGCAAAACATCCTGGATTTCTTCAGCACTCGGAATGGGCTGAATCCGTTTGAAACTCATAATAATACCTTTTTTTTAAGACTCTGAATCTGCGCGATCTTCTTCCAACCGCAACGACTCATCGATAATCTGTCTAAAAATGCGTTGCGCAGCTTCGTGACTCAAAGGACCGCTATTCAATTCGCGAATGCGGTTGAGAATCAGGGTTTCTCGTTCGGGGACATGAAAGGGCAACCCCTCGGCACACTTAATTTTTCCCACAGACAGAGCATACCGGGCACGCTCATTGAGCAACTCGAGAATCTGATCATCTAAGGCATCAATTTTCTCGCGCCAGAAATCCAGATTCCTCTCCATAACCTACACACCCTCTCTCAAAGGGCCGATCAAAGACCCGACAAACGCCCCCACCTTTGCGACCAGATCGGCCTCGTGTTGGTACTCGCCAATGCGGCGCACAATCGCGCTACCAACCACAACCGCATCGGCATATCGCGCAATTTCCGATACATGCTCGGGCGTTGAAATACCAAACCCAACGGCAATGGGCATATCTGTGTGCTGGCATATCGCAGACACCTTACTTTGAATTTCATCGGCCAGAGAATCGCGCTCTCCCGTCACCCCGGTACGAGACACATAATAGACAAAACCCCTCGTATGCGATGCAATCAGCTTCATCCGATCATCGCGCGTGGTAGGCGTCACGAGAAAAATCGTATCCAGCCCATACACATCCATCTGCGCCTTGTAATCGCTGCCCTCTTCCGGAGGCAGATCCAGCATCAGAACACCATCTACCCCCACATCTGCGGCGCGTTTTACAAAACGCTCCACACCGTATCGATGAATCGGATTATAATACGTAAACAGCACAATGGGTATTTCTGTCTCAGTCCGCACATCTGCGACCATAGACAACACGCCCTCGAGCGTTGCACCAGCGGCCAAAGCGCGTTGAGACGCCTCCTGAATCACGGGACCATCGGCCAGAGGATCTGAAAAGGGAACACCCAATTCCAGAACATCCACACCTCGCCGATCCAATTCCAACACCACCTGATGCGTGGTATTTAAATCCGGATCACCCGCCGTAATATACGCGACAAAGCCCGTTCTGTCCGCTTTTCTCAAGTCTTCAAACCGCTGACCAATCCGCATCATCTCACTCCTTCGATAAACCGCGCCGCTTGCTGCACATCTTTGTCTCCTCGTCCAGATAAATTGACAACCACAATCTGATCTCGACTCATCTCGGGTGCCAACTTGCAAACATGGGCAATAGCGTGTGAACTCTCCAAAGCGGGAATAATCCCTTCGGTATGACTGAGCAACTCAAAAGCACTGAGTGCTTCCTCATCCGTCGCATACGTATAAGCCGTACGCGCCATATCTCGCAAATAACAATGCTCTGGCCCCACGCCCGAATAATCGAGACCAGCCGACACCGAATGCGTCAATGCGATTTGCCCATCATCATCTTGCAACACATAGATGCGCGCACCGTGCAAAACCCCCAAATCGCCGCCATTAAACCGCGCAGCGTGCTCGCCAGACTCAATACCGTGCCCTCCAGCCTCCACACCGATCATCTGGACATCGGCATCATCTAAGAAAGCGTGAAACAACCCGATAGAATTGCTACCCCCGCCCACACAGGCGACGAGTACATCGGGCAATCGGCCTTCTCTGTCTAAAATTTGAGCACGGGCTTCAACGCCAATAACCCGCTGAAAATCGCGCACGATCATCGGATACGGATGCGGTCCCAAAACCGAACCAAAAATGTAAAACGTATCCTCCACATTGGTCACCCAGTCGCGGATGGCCTCATTAATCGCATCCTTCAGGGTTTTGCTACCCGAATGGACACCCGTAACTTTCGCTCCCAGGAGCCGCATGCGAAACACATTGAGCGCTTGCCGTTCCATATCTTCAACACCCATGTAAATTTCGCATTTGAGACCGAACATCGCAGCCACAGTTGCCGTTGCCACGCCGTGTTGCCCGGCACCGGTCTCGGCAATAATCCGCGTTTTGCCCATTCGGTTGGCGAGCAAAATCTGCCCCATGGCGTGATTGATCTTATGCGCCCCCGTATGGGCGAGGTCTTCGCGCTTGAGATAAATTTTAGGACCGCCGAGTTCTTCTGTCAACCGCTCGGCAAAATAAAGCGGCGTGGGCCGCCCGACATACTCGCCCAAATATCGATCCAGTTCAGCCCAAAACCCGGGGTCGCGCTTTGCCTCCCGATAAGCCGCCTCAAGGTCTTCCAACAGCGCCATAAGCGTCTCGGGTACATATTGCCCACCATAAGGCCCAAAATGCCCGCGCGCATCGGGCAAATCACTCGCGTTTACAGCCATATTGTATATCCTCTTAAATATCCCCAACGACCTGATCGTAAAATGCCAGATACTGATCGCAGTCATCACCATCGAGCAATGCCATTGCCTCGCGGGGATGCTGGTTGTGCTGACCCGTGATATTATAGGGAACCAGAGGTCCCCACGTCATTTCGCGGCGCAACTTGACAAAATGATCTTCCAGCAACTTATAGACGGGACGGATTTTAAACTTGGGATTCCGCAAAAAACCGAGCAACAATTCCATGGGACAATTGCCCGCACCGCGACCCAATCCATCCACAGTAGCATCGACCCGATTGGCCCCCAAAATAATGGCCTCAATAGTATTGGCAAATGCCAGTTGCTGGTTATTGTGCGCGTGAATACCCACCTCTTTACCCGAACCCTTGGTCGCCTCCATGTATTTTCGCACCAGCATATCGACCTGCTCGCGATACAGCGCACCGAAACTATCCACCACGCAAATCGTGCCCACAGGGGTTTCCATCAGCACCTCTAACGCCTGATCAATCTCGACATCTTGCACCTTCGAAATCGCCATAATATTACAACTCGTTTCATACCCCTTCTCGTGGGCATCGAGCAACATTTCGACAGTCTCGGGAATCTGCTCGACATAACACGCCACGCGCACCATATCGACCACGCTCTCGCTGGATGGCAGAATATCTTCGGCCCAATCGCTCTTGCCCGCATCCGCCATAATTGCGAGTTTCATCCCCGTCGCTTCGGGATCGTGATCCCCGGTAATTTTGCGAATATCCTCTTCATCGCTGTGGCGGAATGCACCAAAATCTCTTTTGGGGAACATCTCCTTGGAGTTTCGGTACCCAATTTCCATATAATCAACACCTGCCGCGACACATGTTTCATACACGGCCTTCACAAAGTCATCATCAAAATGATGGTCATTCATCAAACCGCCATCGCGGATCGTACAATCGAGTACCTTGAGTTCCGGACGGTAGGTAATCCAGGGGGCTTTCATAAAAAATCCTTCCTTTGGGTTAAATAGTTAGTAAACAATCTACATGCACAATCACGCCGGCCAACTCACCAAAAAGTAGCTGCGTTTGCCGCGGCGAATCACCAGATATTTTCCAGCCAGTCTTTCGGACGGCTTTAAGACATGACTCATATCTGTACAGCGTTCTCCATTAATATAAATAGCACCGGTCCTAATATCTTCGCGCGCCTGTCGTCTGGACGAAGAAATTCGCGCATCCACGAGCAAATCTATCAAGACCACTTCATCAACACCTTTGAGCGTGTAAGACAGCACATCGCTAAACCCTTCTGCGATCTCCTGTTCATTCAAATCCCGCAAATTGCCGTAAAACAGCGCCTCGGAAATATGCACGGCGCGATCTTTTGCGGCTGCACCGTGGATAAAAGTCGTCACCTCTTCGGCCAGCACGCGTTGCGCCTCGCGCTTTTCGGGTCGCGCCTCCACCTCTCGTTCCAATTCCTCTATGCGTTCACGGCTCAAAAAAGTGAACAACTTCAAAAATTTCACCACATCGCGATCTGCTACATTCACCCAAAACTGATAAAATTGATAGGGCGATGTCTTCTCGGGATCGAGCCATAACGTACCCGTCTCGGTCTTGCCAAACTTTGTCCCATCCGATTTTTCCAGCAACGGGAAAGTCAACCCATACACAGTCTTATTGAGCACGCGCCGACACAACTCTATACCCGCCGTAATATTGCCCCACTGATCGCTACCCCCAATCTGAAGCTCACAGCCATACTCCCGGTTCAACGCCATAAAATCATACGCCTGCAAAACCATATAACTAAATTCGGTAAACGAAATCCCGGTCGAAAGACGCGACGACACCGACTCTTTGCCCAGCATATATCCCATTGAAAAGTGTTTGCCCACATCGCGCAAAAATTCAATCGTACGCAACTCTGAAAGCCAGGTATAATTGCTCACCATCAGCGCCGGATTGTGCCCGGCCTCAAAATCCAGATACTTTTCCAATTGCGCGCGCTGGCTCTCGGTATATGCCTGCACCACCTCCAGAGAATTCAACTGTCGCTCTTCTGCTTTCCCGCTCGGATCGCCGATCAATCCCGTGCCACCGCCCACGAGTGCAATGGGCTTGTGCCCCGCATCTTGAAAGCGACGCAATCCCATAATGGGAACCAGACTGCCCGCATGCAGACTATCGGCAGTGGGGTCAAATCCGCAATACAATGTCATCTGCCCCTCTGCCAAACGCCTGCGGAGCTTATCCTCATCTGTCATCTGAAAAATATAGCCACGAAATGCCAAATCGTCTAACACATCCACGTTTTTATCTCCATATTTACATCACGCCTTTGCGCGCGCCAAAAAATCTCGTACTTTTTTGTGATCCTTCTTCCCTGGCTCAGCTTCTACGCCACTACTCGTATCCACCGCATAGGGACCAACTCGCTCAATCGCCTCCTGAACATTATCCGGATTTAACCCACCAGCAAGAATAATGCGCCCATACTCTTTTGCCTCCACCGCCTTTGTCCAGTCAAATATCTCCCCCGTACCGCCGTAAAAACCCGCTCTCTCTGTATCCAATAAGAATGTATTGACCAGATACGACCCCATCGTCTGCACATCAAAATCGCGTCCCACGCGAAGCGCGCGAATCACCGGCACCGCATGCCCCAGACATGCTTCGGGAGGCTCATCCCCGTGCAATTGAATCGCCCGCAGCCCCGCCAACTTCACGGCAACGTCAATCTCTCGTTCCGATGCATTCACAAACACCCCTACGGGAGTCACAAATGGCGGCAAATCAAAAACAATTTCTCCGGCTTTCTCGGGCGCGATATAGCGAAGGCTCTTCTCGTAAAAATTAAACCCCAGAGCATCTGCGCCATTATCAACCGCACACAACGCATCATCCCGATTTGTAACACCGCAAATTTTAGCTCGCGCCATACCCCATCAGCTCCTGCAACTTAACGGCAATATCCGGTTCGCGCATCAAACTCTCGCCCACCAGCACGGCATCTGCGCCCGAATCTCGAAGCGCGACAACATCCTCGCGCGTATAAATACCGCTCTCACTCACCTTCAACACATCATCGGGAATATGATCAATCAACCCATAAGTCGTATCCAGAGACGTATCAAAAGTCTTCAAATTCCGATTGTTAATCCCAATAATCTCTGCACCCGCATCGAGTGCGACCATCAGTTCTTCTCTCTCGTGCACCTCCACCAGCGCATCCAGCCCCAATGCCCGACTCGTCGCTATAAATGGGGACAATTCTTCTGGCGTGAAAATCGATACAATCAACAACACAGCCGAAGCCCCAATCGCGCGCGCCTCGTAAATCTGATAGGGATCAACCGTAAAATCCTTTCGCAAAATGGGCCGATCAACAACTGTTGAAATCTGAGTCAAATAATCTGCCGACCCCTGAAAAAATTTCTCATCCGTCAATACCGAAATCGCCGAAGCTCCATTTTCCACATAAATTTTCGCAATGCCCACTGCGTCAAAATCCCCGCGTATCACACCCTTAGAGGGCGATGCCTTTTTTACCTCGGCGATCACAGCAATATCATCCCCATCTACCAGCCCATCAAAAAACGAAGGCGGTTCCGGCGCATCCTCGGCCAACTGCGCCATCTCCTCAAACGGCGTCTGCCCCATACACCCGGCGAGAAATTCGCGTTTATACGCCACAATTTTGTCGAGAATATTGCCAGCCATAAAGTCCCACCATCCTCAGACAGTGCTAAAGCCAGGACCGCGGGTCTGGAACAGACACCCATCCATTTTCGCGCACAGCCTGCAACCCCGCAATACCGGGCAGTGTCATATCCAGCGCCTGCATCAAATCTACCGGCGGTGGCGATCCAATCGCAACCGCCCGCACAAAATCCAGAACAATGAGCATACTCGTTTTGCCGTGCCCTGCACCGAGCGCGCTCGAAAACTGGGGCAACTCGGGATGGCAACATTCTTCTCGCGTCACCTGCTCCTTATTCCCCACCGAATAATAACACACCGTTCGGGCTTCGCGAAATCGCCCCGTCTCGAAAGAACCCTCATCGCCATAAAAACTCAAAAAATGGCTCATCCCATGCACATTCTGAAACGAATTGGTCAACCTGAACACCGCACCTTCTTCGGTTCGAAACAAAGCCGTCTGTACCCAATCTGCTTCATACCCTTCTAAAAACTCATCTCGTCCTGAAGCCGAAACAGCCATGACCTCAACCAGACGATCGCCCGTCATATTCAAATACGGCGACGTCCCATGTGTCGGATAAAGAAGGGGTTGTAAACTATTCCGCCAGGTCGGCCGCCTATCGGGATGTCGCCTCAACGCTTTTAGACCGTGAATATACTCGGCTTCGGCATAGTAAATACGCCCCAGCTTCCGCGCTTCATAAAGCGACCTGGCGCGCACCACACTGGGTTCATAGACCCAATTCTCAGCCATCATATAAATGCGGTCACTTTTTGAAATAACCTCGACCAGCGCCCTTGCCTCATCCATAGTCAGCGCAGCGGGCACGGCACACAAAACGTGCTTACCGGCCCGGATCGCTCGAATCACCTGTTCTGCATGAAGCGGCGCGGGAGTAAAAATAGCCACCGCATCAATCCGTTCATCAGCGACCAGATCATCAAAAGCCGCATAACAAACATCGACACCCAACTGCTCTTTTGCCTCGTCCAGTTTCTCCTGCTGGATGTCACAAACAGCGACCAACTCAGTCTCGGCATACGCATCAAACACCCGTGCCCAGGACATGCCAAATCGCAAACCAGCAACACCTACAGAAAGAGCCATTTTACCTCACTTCATCTCCAGAATCATTCCTGACTCGCCGCCACCAACCCCTCCAACTTCTCCAACGCCTTGCCCGAATCAATCACTTCAGCCGCGGCCTGCACGCCTTCCATCAAATCACGCGCCTTATCCCCCGCCACAATTGCCGCTGCCGCATTCAACAGCACAATATCTCGCCGAGGACCTTCTTCGCCATTCAGAATCGACCGCGTAATCTCCGCATTATAATCGGCATCCCCGCCTTTTAGCGCATCGGCTGGCGCCTGTATCAGCCCAAAGTCCCCAGGTGATACATCATAAGTCAAAACTGAGCCCTGCTTCAATTCGCTCACCCTCGTCGGACCCGTCAGCGTCATCTCATCCAAACCATCCGAACCGTGAACGACAAACGCGCGCTCCGCCCCCAGAGTCGCCAAAACACCTGCGAGTGTCTCGGTCAATGCCGCGCTGTACACACCGACCACCTGCCGCGTTGCGCCCGCCGGATTGCTCAGCGGTCCCAGCGCATTGAAAATTGTCCGCGCACCAATTTCCCGACGCGGCCCAATCGCGTATTTCATCGCCCCATGCAACGAAATGGCAAACAAAAACCCAATCCCCACATCGTCCAGACACCTGCTCACCGTCTCGGGCGATGCCTCAATATTCACACCCAATGCACTCAGCACATCCGCGCTACCACTTTGACTCGTTGCCGCGCGATTGCCGTGTTTGGCCACACACAAACCCGCCCCAGCCGCGACAAATGCCGCAGTTGTCGAAATATTAAACGTGCCCGAATGATCGCCCCCCGTACCACATGTATCGACAATCACATCGTGCTTTGTCGCAATAGGCGTTGCCTTCTCGCGCATCACAGACGCAGCCCCGGCAATCTCATCAACACACTCGCCCTTCACGCGCAACGCAATCAAAAACGCGCCGATCTGTGCATCCGTCGCCTCGCCCGACATAATCTGATTCATCACATCCGTCATCTCACCCCGGCTCAAATCCGCACCTTCGATCACTTTTGCAATCGCCTCTTGTATGTTCATACTCATCTCCTCAGCTAACAAATCATGCATCGAGAAAATTTTGCAGCAAATTCTTGCCTTCACCCGTCAAAATCGATTCCGGATGAAACTGCACGCCATCCACCGCCATATCTCGATGGCGCAAACCCATAATCACGCCATCATCGGTCTCTGCCGTAATTTCCAGACAAACGGGCAAACTCTCTCGCTCGACCACCAGCGAATGGTAACGCGTGGCAATAAACGGCTCAGGTAATCCCTCAAAAATAGACTTCCTCATATGATGAATCTCCGACACCTTCCCGTGCATAATCGTCGGCGCGCCCACAATTTTTCCACCAAATGCCTGCCCGATGGACTGATGCCCCAGACAAACCCCTAAAATCGGAATTTCCCCCGCAAAATGCTGCACCAAAGCCACGGAAATTCCCGCTTCGTTTGGCGTACACGGCCCCGGAGAAATCACGATCTTCTCAGGTGCGATATCCGCAATCTCTTCAAGTGAGATTTGATCATTGCGATACACCACCAGATCCGCACCCAGTTCGCCGAGATATTGAACGAGGTTATAAGTAAAAGAATCGTAGTTATCAATGACGAGAATCACAACAACACTCCTCTTTCAGCCATTTCCACCGCCCGAAACAGTGCCCGCGCTTTGTTCACGGTCTCCTGATATTCGTATTCCGGCTCTGAATCAAACACCACACCACCTCCTGCCTGCACATACGCTTTGCCATCCTTAATCACCAGCGTGCGAATGGCAATACACGTATCCATATTGCCCGCAAAATCGATATAACCCACCGCACCGGCATAAGGCCCGCGGCGCGTAGGTTCCATCTCGTCGATAATCTCCATCGCCCGAATTTTTGGCGCGCCCGACACTGTACCAGCCGGATAACATGCAAAAAGCGCGTCCAGCGCATCGACACCCTCGTGCAATTCCCCGCACACATTCGAAACGATATGCATCACATGAGAATAGCGTTCAATCGCCATCCGCTCGGTCACGCGCACCGTATCAAACCTGGAAACGCGCCCCACATCATTGCGCCCCAGATCCACCAGCATAATATGCTCGGCGCGTTCTTTTTCATCTGCCAACAACTCCTGTGACAGCACCTGATCCTCTGCCTCTGTTTTGCCGCGCCACCGCGTCCCCGCAATAGGTCGCACCTGCACCACCCCGTCCTCAACCCTGACGAGCAACTCGGGCGACGCGCCCACGAGTTGATGATCTTTCAAATCGACGTGAAACATATAAGGCGACGGATTCACCGTCCGCAACGCCCGATAAATATCCAGTGCATCCACCGTCACATCCATTGCAAAGCGCTGCGAAGGCACCACCTGGAAAATATCACCTGCCACAATGTATTCCCTGCAACGCGCCACCACATCCATATACGCTTCTTTGCTCGTATTTGAAGTCACGACACACGAACTCGTGCCCGGTTTCAGAGACACATCCACCGGTTGCGCCAGTACCTCAATAAGTGTATCGATCCGTTTGACTGCATCCTCGTAATTCGCCTCCAAATCTCCCTCTGTATGCACATTGGCCATCACATGCACTTTGTGCGTCACATTGTCAAACGCCAGCACCGAATCGTAAAAGGAAAAAAATATATCGTCAAAACCGAGATCGTCTTCAACCGTCTCGGGAATGCGCTCAATCAAACGCACGGCATCGTAACTCACATAGCCCACAGCACCGCCTGTAAATCGAGGAAACCCCTCCACAGGTTGCGAATGGTATTTTTTTAACAACCCACGCAATACCTCAATAGGCTCCCCGTCAAATAGTCGCAGCTCACCCGTCGTCGCATGTTCAATCGAAATTTTTGTTCCGCGCGAACGAAAAACCAAAAACGGATCCACGCCCAAAAACGAATACCGCCCAATCTGCTCGCCGCCCACCACGCTTTCAAACAAAAACGCATGCGATGATCTGGCGCGAATTTTCAAATAAGCCGAAACAGGCGTCTCCGTATCCGCGAGTAGTTCTCTTGAAATGGGAACGAGACCACAGTCTTTGCTCATCTTCTTCACAGTTTTGAGATCGGGTTGAATCACTGGAAAATCCTTAAAGAAAATAAAAAAGGTCGTGAGCAGTTTGCCCACGACCTCGTACTTTTATTTTCATACCAAAACACTCAACACGCAGGACAAACCACACTCTTGGACGGGCGGCGATAATAATAATATCGGCCGTCAAATCGACGCCAAAAATACCAGAAGTAGGTCGCAAAAGCGTTCATCACATCAAATTCCTTAAACCAGAGTTATATCGGACGCGCCAAAGATAACAAATTCTAAAACAGTGTCAAGAGGGAAGTTTATTCATGGCCGTCAATCGTGCCCACCTCAATTTTCAACTCATCGCGGTCAATAATGCGATCTACGCGGCCATCGCGCACCCACACCACGCGGTCGGATACCGACAGCATCTTGTGATCGTGCGTCGCTGAAATCACGGTCACGCCCGACTCCTCGTTCATCTGACGCAACAGTTCAATAATCTCCCGCCCCGTATTCAAATCGAGATTCCCAGTCGGCTCGTCAGCCAGAATAATCGCTGGATCGTTGGCAAAAGCCCGCGCAACAGCCACGCGCTGCTGCTGCCCACCCGAAAGCTCAAAAGGCTTGTGCATCACGCGCTCGCCCAGACCGACCTGTGTCAACAATTCCACGCCCTTGTCGCGCGCCTCGTCGCTCGTCAGTCCGGCAAACACCATCGGTAAGGTCACATTCTCAAGCGCTGTCATCACTGGAATCAAATTATAAGATTGAAAAATATAACCGATTTTTCGGCAACGCAACCACGCGAGTTCATAAGCGTCGAGTTGGGCGACATCGACATCGTCGATATAAACCTTGCCCTCGGTCGGCTTGTCCAATCCACCCACCATATTGAACAGAGTACTCTTCCCCGAACCAGAAGGCCCCATAATGGACAGGTATTCGCCCTGTGTCACTTCCAGATCCACGCCTTTGAGTGCGTGAATCTGCTCTTCGCCCATTATGTACACCTTCTTCACATCTTGCGTGCGTACAACTGTCGCTTCTTCGGCCTCTGCATTTGTTTCTGTTTTTTCTTCGGCAGCCATAAAACACCTCACAATCAGATTTAAACTTCCAACGACATCGCATCAACCGGCTCCATCTTGGCAGCGCGATAGGCCGGCAAAATACCGCCAACCAGCGACAAAACAGAACCAATAACAATAGCTTTAACACCATCTTCAAGAATTTGAGCCAGAGGAAGATGATCGAAAATCACCGTGCCAAAACTCGACATATTGAGCAATGCAGTCAGCAAAAACCCAATGATCACGCCAATAACCGTGCCTGCTGTACCCATAAACGTCGATTCGAGAATAAACAGCTTAATAATAAATCCGTCCAGGGCGCCCATACATTTCATGGTGCCAATCTCGCGGAACCGCTCGGTAACAGACATCAGCATAGCATTGGCAATACCCACCAAACACACGAGCAGTGACAACACCACCAGCCATGCATCCTTCGACCGTTGCTGCATTGCGGCGGCACTGTCGGGATCAATTTCAACGCCCTTTTGTTGCAAGATCAAATTGATCTTGGGATCGCCAGCACCCATCAAACCATCAATAATGGAATTGCCCGCCCAAATCGACATCAAAAAAGCGATAGCAAGCACAATACCACTCACCGTAATCAAAGATCGGCCAAATCGAATCTTAACGCTATTAAAACTGATCTCAACCGCTTTGGAAAGCGGAAGAGATATCTGGGTATTGAGTTCGTGCTGCTGTGCCATAAACGCCTCCAGTTACAAAAGAACTACACTAATCAATGTTCAACATAAACGCCATGTGCCCCTCTGTCAAGCCAAAATACCAGACTTATTTATTATCGGCGTTGGTCTTTTTTCGCAAAAAATAGAATGTCAACAATTGCTTGAGAAACAAATAGTACTCAGTCCAGTTCAACTTGCTGCTGCTGTATTGCCGGTTGCGAAACACAAAGGGGACCTCTATAAAAGACTCATAATGCCCCTTGACCAGAATCTCCAGTAAAATTTTATACCCCGGCGAAGTCAATGCCATGTCTTTAATAACCCGCCGATGCAAGAAAAAATAGCCCGCCAGCGGGTCTTGCACACCGGTTAATTGCCGCGCGAGAAATACTCCCAATTGAGAAATAAACCTGCGGTACCATGCCCATTTTTCGACGTGACTCTCCGAATCAAACCGGCTACCAATAGCCAGATCGTGATCCCGCAACCCGTAAATGAGCTGAGGCAAAACAATGGGATCGTGGCTCAAATCGGCGTCAATCACCCCCAGGAGATCCCGCTCTGCTCGCTCAAAACCGGCCATCACAGCACTGCCCAATCCCAATTTCCCGGCGCGGTGAACCACCTGCACCGGATAGCGCTCCACGAGTGATTCGGCCACCTCTCCCGTGCCATCGGGCGAATTGTCATCAACCACAATTAATTCGAGATCGATGTCGGGATGGTCTTTCAGAACGTCGAATATTTCTTCGGCCAATAAAGAAATGTTCTCGCGCTCGTTATAGGTGGGTGTAATCAGAGAAATACGGAGTATATTATCAGACATAGGTATTAACAATCCTGTGAAAGACACCCTTTAATTGCTTCAAATTGTGCTCAAAAGAGGCAGGTACAATATCACATAATGTTCTGGCAAGGGCGGTTGTCAACCCGGCTCGCAACGGGCGCTGTGCGAGCTGTCCAAATTCTGCGGATGTTATGGAAGATACCAGTGAAAAGTCAAGCTCCATCACAGCACAAATCCGTTCGACCATTTCAAAGCGCGTCAAAAAATCCGCCCCGCCAAAATGCACCACACCACGGAAGTCAGTGCGGCACAGTTGAAAAATAAATGCGGCGAGTTCATCGACAAAAGTCGGATTTGTCCACTCGTCTATCACCACGCGAATCGCCTCGCGTCCTGCCAGCGATGAAATGGCCCAGGTCACAAAATTGGGCCGACAAGACGGGCGAAAACCGTACAATACCGCCGTTCGCACCACAATGCCGGGGCAAAGTGCGTTCAGCAGAACAACTTCGCTTTCTAACTTGGTCTGCCCATACACATTCACCGGATGTACTTCATCGCCCTCGGCATAAGGCCCTTTCTCTCCATCAAACACATAATTGGTCGATAAGTTCACCAGACCGCATCCAACCCGTTCACACGCTTGAACCAAATTGCGCGTTCCATCGACGTGTATCGCATGCGCAAGCGCGGGATTGCGCTCGCATCCATCAACGCTTGTCATAGCTGCCGAATTGATCACCCACCGGGGGCGTACCTGTGCCACCACCTCGTGTACCAAATCGGGCCGTGTCAAATCTACGACGAGATGACCTTTTTCACCGTTGCGCGATGCGGGTACTCGCTCCCAATCACTGCGGGATGCATCGCAAAGCGCATGCCCCAAAAAGCCCGATGCGCCGATAATGAGCAACCGATTATTAGCCATTAGTTTTCGCTTTCCCGCACAAATAATGCCAATGCGCGATTCAGCGCGCCAGCATATCCGATGCGATCTATATTGGGTCCAATCAGAGCTGTCAAAATCGCTTCGGCCCAATCTCGATAGCGCGGCATCTTCGTATGCACAAAAAGCCGCATAAAAACCTGCGCCGCTACGCCATTTCCCGAAGGCAGCCACCGATCAATAGCGGGCGAGAGCGCGACATCGACCTCGGGCATTCGGTCTCTCAAAGCGCCCGAAGAATCGGCAAAAACTGTCATAATCCGATCTGCATGCGCCCGCGCAAATAACAAATCGGCCTCGCGTTCCTGCACCTCAAACAAATCGAGAGCAGCGCGGATGATTAAAACCTGATCCAGCAAAAAACGAGGTGTATTCAAAGATCGCGCGTGGGCAAATAGACTATCATCCTGTACAAATCTCATCTTAACTGTTTCAAAAATTCGTCGCCCAGCATCTAAAAAACGCCCCTCTCGAGTTTCGAGAAACGCCGCGCACAAACCCGAAATTACCAGTGCATTCCAGCCCGAATAAATCTCTGCATCCCGCAATACATTTCCCGCCTGATCTCGAAAGCCAGCCAGCCCGGCCCCCAACAAAACATCGCCAGATACGGCAAATTGTTCGAGCACCGCATCGGCCAGATCGCGGGACAAATTTACCCGTGCAAACGCCCGCAGTAATTGGGCATTGACCGCCATGTGTTTTTCCGCATCAATCACAGGTCCACGATGCGTTAATACCCCCAATACATAAACGCCGTCTGTATCGCGCCGTGCGCTGTGTGCAAAATTGATCAAAGGCGAATCAATACCCGCTTCTGCAAGCGCGAGAAGACCTTCGGGTCCTGGATCAAAACCGCTTTTTATCACCGATTTCAAACTATCGCGCACACGGTGCAAAAGCGCTGCGCTCGGACTGATACGAGGGCGCGGATCTTTCTTTTTATCGCGTTCTACTCGCCGCTTCAACTCTGCCCGCTGCACCTCGAGCCTGACGAGCCTATCGGGATTGTCGTACAAAATTTGCACCCACCGCAACAGATCTATCATATCATCGGGATCGAGATAGGTGCTGCCCGTGATCCATTGTCCATCGGGCGTTAAAAAAGAGAGTGATGGAACCCCACCCAGACCAAAACGCTCAAATAAATCGGGTCGTTGATCGGCATCAACCCATATTGGCAGAGTGTAACGGGCAACCGCCCGTGCAATTTCTGAATCTTCAAAACACCGCGCTACCAGATCGCGGCACCAACCCGATCGCTGCGTATAAAAAAATAACAAAATGGGACGCCCGAGGATTCGGGCAGAATCTCTTTGGCTCCATGTCCGCCAGTTTATTCTCCCGCCATCCAACGCCGTTACATCTAATTTTGCCGTCTCATTTCCCCCACCACATGCACCAGATAAAAACCCAAGCACGAGTGCGATCCATATATTTTTTTGCAAAACCTGACCAATAGTACATAAATTTTGTAAAAAAAAATATGGAACTCGCTGCATGGGAAAACGTCTAAACCGTTCAAAAAAGGCTTGACACATGGGAAGGATTTGCTGAAGTTCTAAAATACTTCAAAAACGGGGAAAAGCCTATTGAGGCGCGAATTTTTCTATTGGGATGGCTTCGTCGATCAACATAATGGGAATCGCGTCCTGAATGGGATATAAAAAGACGCGATCTTCGCGCACCAGGCCTCCATCAATTGGCTGTTCAATTTTTTGTCCGCCCCGGTTTTTAACCTCGCCTTTTTCAATCGCGCTGTTGATGGTGTCAATCAGCGGTTGATCGGCCAATTTTACGGGCGTTTTGTTCTCTGGACAGGCCAAAATATCGAGTAAATCCCGATCAATCACGGTTCTCTCCCTTCATCAATCACAAACTCGTGGTTTGAAAATAGTCAACACGCGAGTCTCAAACAAGCGATTTTTTTGATTTTATCTCACCATTAATCAGGAAATTTGTCTATCGCATCACCGCTAAAGCGCTTTTTTTACATCAGTAAAATCCCATCGGCTATTTGTCCGATATCCGAGATGTGTCTGCTTTAGCGCGCGATGTTAGAATGCCCCCCGGTTGGCGGCGCGTTCACACGCGCTCACGGCCGGGTTTTTTCATATCTTGCAGGCTTTCCGGCTAATTCTATAAAGGAGAATCCCCATGAAACACCGCCTTCTCACCCTGTTCACACTTGGTATTGGCCTGCTCAGCACCCCTGCTTATGCAACGCCAGAAAGCCATGCCGCAGCCACTTTTTTGTTATTCGCACCATCGGCTCGCGCAGCGGGTATGGGCAATGCGTATGTCGCTATTGCCGATGACGCCAATGCCACGTACTACAATCCCGCCGCGCTGGCCTCATTACAAATTCACAGTCTCAGCACCACCCTTTACAAACCCGTTCCCCGACTGGCCAGCGACATCTTTTCGTCATTCGGTGCTTACACACACCCGTTTAGTGATATTGGCAATCTGGGATATAGCCTCATTTATAGTTCTTTGGGCGAACAACAACGCACCGATGAAGAGGGAAATCTTTTAGGTACATTTAAGAGCTACGGCATGGCCCTGGGCGTATCTTATGGCACGCATCTCTTCAAAAACCTGGCCATGGGCATCACAGTTAAATTCATCTATGAACATCTCTCCGACACAGGTGCAGGTATTGAGCAAGGCAAAGGTACAGCGACTTCTTTTGCCGGAGACATAGGTCTCATGTGGGCAGCCACAGACCGGCTTAGCTTCGGCAGTGTATTGCACAATGTTGGCCCAAACATGACTTTTATCGATGCCGATCAGGCAGATCCACTGCCACAAAATTTCGTTTTTGGCATTGCGTACAAAGTGATTAAAAACAACTCGTCTTCCCTGATGCTCACCGCTGATGTTTATAAACCCCTCGCCGCCGATGGTTTCTTTTCATTTATTTCCGGCTGGAATGACGACACCTTTGGTTGGAAGCCCAATCCGGGCGGCAATGGTTTTACGGAATTTGACGATATGGATTACCGCGTAGGTGCCGAATGGATGTACCAGCTTTCTGAAGATTCGGCTTTTGCTCTGCGCAGTGGCTATTCCTATGATAAAGACGGCAAACGCAATTTTCCCACCTTTGGGCTGGGCTTGAAATACAACTGGGCAAATTTCGATATCTCGTATTTTGTGCCGACAGAAGATACGCCTGCCAGCAATACATTCCGCTTCACGGGTGGATTTATATTTTAATCCTCGCAGGTTCAGCAAACTGACTCTCTTTGCGACGAAGACATCAATTGAAATACAATGCTAAATCTCTTGAGATATAATGCCAAACCTCGCCTTCTCGCGCTCGGTGCTGCCAGTTTGCTGAACTTCACGCTCTTAATTTCGCCTCTTTTCTCCCAAAATAGTAGTCCCCCCTCTTCGGATTTTAATGGCAATGGTGTCGTCGATTTTCCCGACTTCTTACTATTTGTCACCGCGTTTGGATCTCAAGCTGGTCAAGAGCGGTACGATGCGAAATACGATCTGGATGGAAATGGCGAGATTGCATTTGACGATTTTCTGTTATTTGTCGATAGCTTTGCGGCATCATCACAGCCACCCCCCCCCAGCGATCCACGCCTGACGCGGATTGAACTACCTGAAGGATTCCACATTCGCATATACGCCGAAGGGGTAACAGGCGCTCGCTCGATGAGCCTCAGCCCAGATGGCACCCTGTTTGTCGGCACTCGCCCCAGCGGCCGCGTGTACGCACTGCGCGACGAAGACGGCGACCACAAAGCAGAGCGGGTCATCGTCCTCGCCCGCGGCCTGAATAACCCCAACGGCGTCGCCGTTAAAGATGGCGACCTGTACGTAGCCGAAATCAACCGCATCCTGCGCTATACCAATATCGAAGCACAACTCGACAACCCGCCGCAACCTGAAATCGTCAACGACGCTTTCCCCACGAATCGATCGCACGGCTGGAAGTTCATCCGCTTTGGTCCCGACGGTTTGCTGTACGTACCTGTCGGCGCGCCGTGCAACATCTGCAATCGCGGAGACCCATACGCATCAATCGGAAGATTGGACACCAATAGCAACTTCAGCATCATAGCGCGGGGCATTCGCAACACAGTCGGCTTCGATTGGCATCCAGAAACGGGTGAACTGTGGTTCACGGACAATGGAAGAGACAGAATGGGCGACGATGTACCACCGGACGAACTGAACAGAATAACCGCCAATGAACAGCACTTCGGCTATCCCTACTGCCACGGCACCAACATCGCCGATCCCGTATTCGGCGATCAGCGTAGCTGCGGCGAGTTCGTTGCGCCGGTCCAGAATCTCGGCCCGCACGTAGCGGCTCTTGGAATGCGCTTCTACACCGGCGACATGTTTCCAGAGGAATACCGCAATCAAATCTTCATCGCCGAACACGGATCCTGGAATCGCAGCAGCAAAATCGGCTACCGCGTCACCCTGGTGCGCCTGAACGGCAATAGGGCGGTCAGCTACGAACCATTCGCAAAAGGCTGGCTTCAGGGCGAATCGAACTGGGGAAGGCCAGTCGATGTGCTCGTTATGCCCGACGGTTCCCTGCTGGTATCGGACGACCAGGCCGGTCTAATCTACCGCATCAGCTATTCACACTGATCTCGCATTATGAATCTGACCCCACGCTTGATAACCCTTCTGTGCAGATGCGGGATACCCTGCACAATCTTCCTGTATCTTATGGCTCTTTTTGTACAGCCCATTATGGCTGCGGATACCTATCGCTTCTTAGCCTTGCGCGTCTCCTTCCCCCCCGAAACCCCCGACAACGAAACCACCAGTGGAAACGGCACATTCGATCTCAGCACAACCGAAAGTTCTGATCGCATCTATCCCTTTGATGCTCCCCCCCACGACCGCGCATATTTTGAAGCTCACCTGCAAGCTCTTTCCAATTATTACCGCGACATATCCCAGGGACAACTGACCATCGAATACGATGTCTATCCACAAGATCCCACCGCGAGTTACGTCCTCGATACCCCCTTGATCGAATACGGCAATGGACGCACGAGACGCGAAATAAATGAGCGCGTCACGCGGCTCTTTTGGGATGGCATTCGCGCTGCAGATGCCGCAGATGGTACAACCATAGATTTCTCAAAATATCGCGCCTTTGCAGTATTTCACGCGGGACTCGGCGGAGAAGCAGGTCAAAAACTCAACGACATACCCTCGGCTTTTATTTTTCAACGCGACCTCATCGAGTTCGCCGACGGCGCGATTGCCGTCAACAACGGAGCTTTTCAGGTGGCATCGGGCATGCTATTGCCCGAAGCCATCAGCACAAACGGTCAGGGCGGTCTCAATGGCACGCTCGCCCGATTTTTTGCCTCGCAACTCGGCTTGCCCGGTCTTTCGGACTTTGAAAACGATCTGCCCGCCATTGGCGACTGGAGTTTGATGGATACAGGCGCCAACAATCAAATTGACGCCGCGCGGCTGGGTCTCCAACCCCTGAGAAACGATCCCGAATCCACCAGCACAAATTTGATCGGATTTTTGCCCAGTCGCATGACGGCCTGGTCTCGCATGCAACTCGGCTGGCTCGAACCACTCGAGATCACCCACAACGACACTGTAGAAATCGCTGCATCCGGCAGCGCGTCCGATCTTCCGCAGGCTATTCGCGTCCCCATCAGCGCCACGGAATACTTCCTGATCGAAAATCGCATCTCGCGCCTCAATATTGAAAATCGCATCCCACAAATCGAATTTTCCACCCCTCATAATGTCTGGCTTTCCGCAGACGACTACGATGCGTTCATACCCGGCTCGGGTATTCTCATCTACCACATTGACGATGCGATTATTCGAGCCAGCGACGCAGAAAAACACATCAACAGCCACCCCGATTACAAAATTGCACCTGCTCAATATCGCCGCGGCATTGCTCTCGAAGAAGCCGATGGCTTGCAAGACATCGGCAATGTATCGGCCAGCCGCATCATTCAAGCTGGTATCATCTCATTAAGCAGTATCGAAGGCGCGCCAGAAGACGCCTTTTACGTGGGCAACAACGCCTTATTTGGTCCCGATACCTCGCCAAATACCCGCAGCAATTTGGGCTATGAAAGCGGCATAACCATCGAAGTGCTCAGTCCACCCGGTGAAGTAATGACGGTTGCAATCCGTTTTGCCAATCGGCTGGACAACTGGCCGATTACAGACTTGAATCCCACGCGAGAGTCGCCCCGCGTCATCGACCTCGATAGAGATGGAATCAAAGAAATCCTTCACAGTTCTGGCGCGTGGAAAATCGCGGGTGAACAGCACAGCCTGGACGGCCTGCCTTTGGCATTTGCCACAACCCCTGCAATTGGCGACCTGAAAGAACTCGGATTCATCTATCATCGCGGAGAAACAACCCGAACGCACTGGCGTCCCAGTGGTACAGTCCACGAAACCGTCGATATCAATCCTCCTTCATCTTTTTCCACAACACCCGTCATAGCAAAATTCCCCACAATCGCTGTCGATATCTGGGGATGGAGCGATGGAAAAATCGAATGGGGCAATTTTCTATCTGAAATCGCGGGCAACATCGCCCTGAGCGACGCCATACAATCGCTCGCCGTGGGCAATATCGACAGCGATTCGGACAATGAACTCATCGCCATTACCAGCAGTGCTCAGATCCACCTCATTCACGACACTGGCCAATCCACGCCACTCGCCACATTTGCGTCTCCCATCATCGGCAGCCCGGCAATAGGCGACCTCGACCGCGATGGCAATGACGACATTGCAGTCGTCACAGCAGACGGCATCCTCTCCATCCTCGACGCCAACGGCCTCGCCTTTGCAAGCGACCCCGTGCCCGGCGGCGCGCATTCACCCCCTGTTGTCGCCGACCTCGACCGGGACGGATTTATCGAAGTCCTCTTTGGCGGCAACGGCAAACTCTATCTCTATCGCTTCAACGCCATCTTGCAAACCGAAGGCGCACTCGCCCTCCCGATAAAAGACGGCGCCGGCCCCATTGAAGCACCGCCCATTCTCGCCGACATCAATAACGACACAACCCCCGATATTTTCGCGGGTACACGCGGTGGCCTCCTCTACGGACTGACCGCCGAAGGACATACTCTACCGGGCTTTCCCCTATTAGTACCCGGCCCCATTCTCTCATCGCCACTTATCGACGACCTTGACAACGACAGCACCCTGGAACTCATTATCTATACAGCTAACGGCAGTATGCACCTCTTTCATCTGGAAACAATTGACCCATCTTATACTGGCAACAAAATTATCTGGGGGCAACTCGGAGGAGGACCGGGCAACGCGGGAAAATTGCTCCAACAGCCTCTCGAAATCGCAACCCCAACAGACACCTCGCTTTTACCTGCGGCGCGAGCATACCTCTACCCCAACCCGATCCGCAATGGCGACAAGGCGCGCATCCGCTTTTTTTTATTAGAACCCGCCGAAATCAGTATGACCATTTACAACCCCCTCGGTGAAAAGATCGCCGACCTCACACACGACAATCCCATGCCCAATACCGACAACGAAATTGCCTGGGATGTAGCCGATTACGCCAGCGGCCTATATATTTGTCGCCTACAAGCGAGCAATAGCACGCGCACAGAGGTGCGATTTATCAAAGCCGCGATAATTAAATAGGGAACAACGGGTTGAGGGCTTACTAAGGTAATTTGTTGCCGCAACACGCAAAAATTTTTGCTCATTTCTGCAAACGTATGCAGAGAAAGGATTGTTAGCTATGGATTATAGAATAGAATTTGTATTAAATGGTGAAAAGGTCGCTATTTATATAGGAGGACCTATTAAAGCAGGAGATGCTCCTTCAGAAGAGAAACTCCAGAAAGCTCTCAGAGAGACAGCAAAAGTTACCAAGGAGACAGTGTACAAAGCATCTTCTATGTAGTTGATACTCTTTCCAATGTGAATAGAATTTGCTCGTTCACATTGATAAAGTTGACCACTCTATATCCTTGTGATGCTACTTCGTTGATCTTTTGTTCTATCGTTTCATCGTTAGAATGCTCGTTCACAGAAACGCATTTGTATTCGTACTGCTTTTCTGTTTCTGTTCCTTTCCACGTATTCATATTCTTGTCCTCCTCTTTCAATATATTGTGCGCCTCGAGAGTGCTTATTCCTTTACTCACTCCCTGCTCTCAAGACGCACAATATCTCGTGTTCAACAACCTTGACAATTTAGACCTTGACAGTTCATTTGTCAAGTATTCTTGCTAATTTGTCAACTCGGAATATGCCTTGTCAAATCCGCTTGTCTCAAACCGAAATGTAACGTCACCGAGACTGTAATATTCGAGTCTAAGCAAGCATACAGATGAACCCCTTAGCTGGTTGATTACCTGCGACACATTGTTGATAAATACTGCCTTGCCGTCTGTGGATTTCGATATACCGCTTTCCCACGATGGCTTTTCATCAACTCTGACCTTGATATAGTGAGGCTCGGAACCTCGCAGATTCACATATCCAGCATATAGGAACACATCTATATTGCCGTTCGTATTACGCACATATAAATGACAAGATTCTTGACGACCGAGTAAACTTGTCCAAGTTGAAGAAGTGTATATCGAGGATGAAGATATACCTGTCATTTGGTCGGTATAGTTTTCCTTGAGCCAACTACTCGGCTCAGGTTTGGTTATATCGACCGTTTCTTCTCCGCAACTTAAAAACGTCAGCAGATACAGCAGGGATAACTTTTTCATCTTGATACTCCTTTGATTTTGCTTGACTTGTTCGGTGATACCTTTTATTGTGGAAAGCAAGGACGGCATCCCAATTTCTTAGAATACCGTCCTATGTTTAGCTCATCGCGTGGATATACAGCGACAGCATGTCATCAAATGCTTGCAATATGGCGTGGACTCCTGTTAGATCAGCAGGAACTTTACGCATATTGAAGAATGATATAAAGTTGCCCTCTTCTATCCAGTCGTCGGGTATGTAAAGATCGTGTGGAGGTTTGACTTCAACAGATTCATCAGGTCTGGCTACTGAAACGTAATACCCTGAGAAGTCGCCGTTACATCTATCAATGAACTCGTTAAACCTTTCGATTCTTGGTCTAAGCTCATTTACGATGTCCTTGTTCCACATGTATTCAAGTGAGAATGCGAGACCGTATTCAATATAGTTTCCGTCACTTTTCTCGATGAATCTGACGTTAAACTGGAATTCGTCACGTCCGCCCCAGTGATAGGCGTAGTTTCCACGTCGCATTGCATCGGTCAGTCTGAATATATCAGACCCAGCTTGACAGCCCAATGATCTCAACCGTTTTCTTATACCTTGCAAGTTACCTATGCAGTAGTTGCGAGACTCGCGGTTGATAGCTTCTACAATCTCATCAATGTTAGCATACATTTGAAACTCCTATCTTGCTTCCTGCAATGAAGGGGTTTAGATACGGAGTGATCTTGACCATCGCTCCGTATCGCTTATAAATGCAAAACGCATTTCCGTAACTGCTTGTTTCTATGCCACTTGAGCCGCTTTGACACCTGTTCCGAGTCCGATAAAATCCGACCGAAAAAGGTGTCGGGCATTTGTCAACAGTTATCGCAGAGATGCGTTTAGTGTCCTGCCTATTCGCCAGTCGAGGGAGCTACCCTCAACTTCTCTCCATTGGCTATGGTATTAAGCAGATACCCGACATATCGGGATTCTGCAATAACTGTGACGGCTATAATATACCTCATTACTTATTACGTCACAACATATTTTCCTCCTTTCTATGACGATAACTGAATTAGCAATATATACAGGCTTATCCTTTGCCTTCGGCTACATCATCCAAGCGTCTTTCATCGTATGATATGCTATGTTGCTATGCTTGAATACGCAACGCTTCATAAAGTAGTCGATAGTATCTTCATCCTCATACTTTCTATTGTTGTATCTAAAACATATTTCTGCTAAGTATAAGTCTGCATTATACCATTGATAATGGTGATATATTCCATATAATGAACGTTTTACGATTGCCCAAAATCCCTCGATGACACTTGTTGTTTTACCTTCTTCTTTTTCTTCTTCCATTACGTAATGTTCAACGAGTTCATCTAACACATTGTATCCTCTCCATTTATCAGTTATCAAAACGGAGTTCTCAAATTCCAGATAGGCTTCCATAAATCGCTTTATGGCATCGCCTGATACGTCAGCCATTCGCCGAGCCATTACATTGCCCTGTCTTTCTGCTGCTCCAAGTATCTTTAACTTGTTCGAGCCTCGACCCCTGTTCTTTTCTTCGCCTGTGTATATGCTGGCGTATGTTTCATCAGCTTCTACTATACCTTTTAGCGATATTCCAGTTAGTTCTTCCAACATCTCTTGTCTAATTTTGTGTAGTATTCTCCAAGCGTTATCTTGACTTATTCCAAGATGCCTTGATAGCTGGTAACTCGATATGCCTTTTCTCGCATTCATTACTAACGAAATTGCAAGGAACCATTTTATTAAAGGCGTCCGAGTTCCTGCAAATATCGTCCCTGATAGAACAGAAAATGAGCTTCCGCAACTATGACAATTCCATCGTCCGATACGTCCCTTTTCTCGCTTCCGCGCTACATTGTGACTTTCACACAACGGGCAGTATGGTTCCCTATCAAATCTCAAATTCTCCAAATGTGCTATGCAATCCTCTTGTCCTTCAAATCTACGTATTATCTCAACTATATTCATAACTGGCTATCCTTTCATTCGTTGGCGACGGATGAAAACCTGGCGGGGAGGCGACCGCGAATCGCCTCCTTGCCTTTTCTCGCACACTATATAAGCCAGCAAAACACAAAAATTGCTTTTAATT
>VXRD01000016.1:0-17541 GCA_009838845.1 Gemmatimonadota bacterium
GTGGTGGCGGTGGCAGCGATGTTGTCCCACAGGTCGTGCCAAACACCTTCACAAAGGCCAGAAAATCAGGAATGCCAACCGCTCCATTGCCGTCCATATCCATCAGCGCGTTGAACGTCGCATCACCAGACGATGTGCCAAACACCTTCACAAAGAGCAAAAAATCAGGGATATTGACCATCCCATTTTTGTCGAAATCTCCAGGACAAAGGAACCCAAAGGAAAGCTCCGCGCTGGACACATCAAGTGGCTGCGTCCCACTCGCGCCAGCCACAGAAGCCCTTGTGACCATCAGCGTGTCTGCTTCGGTCAGCGCACCTGTCACTTCAAGGTCAACCTGACCCAGATACCCACTACTCGGTACAGAGTGGGGGACTGACGACAGGGACAGACTCAGGTTACCTGAGCTTTCTACGCTCGTGAGCCAGCTACCTGACACATTGCTGCTGATATAGTTGGATAACCTCTTGCCCTGCAAAGCTAGTTCAAACTCGAAAGCCCGGATGTCCTGACCTGCTGCATCGGGCACAAAAAGCTGAAACACAATGGTATCGCCCAACCTTTTTTTTGGCAGGGTCAGCGCGTTGTTGTTCTGTGCAGGACTTTCGATCTCTGTATCCAGGTGAAGCGGCGGAAGGACGGAATTAAACGAGACCACAGCAGATGGGGTAATTTCTACCACATCGAGTGTGATACTCTTAAGGCTAATGGAAAATTCTCGACCCGTCACATCCACATTTGTCATAAAGGAAAAACGGGCACTTACAGGCACAGGTGCTGCAGTAACCGATAACAGGGTAACTGTATCAGCACCTGTTTGTAACCAGCCAGCAGGTGCAGCAAGGGTGACAAGAGACAGGTCAAAGTCAAACGTAATCTGTATGGCGTTTACGGATTGGGTAAGACCCGTTTGAAAAACTTCAACGACAATCTCTGTGCCCTGTCCCAGGACCACACCTTCGGTGCGTCCGTCACCAGGAATATGCTTGAGCGAGAGCTGCTGTGCAGAAGCCTGACCTGCAAACACGAGCAACGTCAGGGTGAACATCAAAAGGTAATTCTTGCGTATCATCTACTAATCCCTCCCTATAGGATAGAAATGCAGCGCTATCGGGCAGGCACAGGGCACTGCCCTTACAATGCATCTGTTGGCAAAATTTGCAGTACTTCAGAGGCAAAAGATACTTCGCCAGTGAAACATACGTTTGTAGCAACTGACAAAAAAAAATCTCCTCCTTTGAAACATACGTTTGTAGCAACTGACAAAAAAAATCTCCTCCTTTGAAACATACGTTTGTAGCAATTTACAAAAAAAAATCTCCTTGCAAAGTCAATTTTTGCACGACCGCGTAACATTCAATTCCTAACTTTCATGCTCGGGCAAATACACCCGGAAAGTCGTTCCCAGTTCGGGGCGGCTCTCGACATCGATATGCCCTCCGTGCTGATAAATGATGCGCTGGGCAATAGACAGCCCCAACCCGGTACCTTCATCTTTTGTCGTATAATAAAACTCGAAAATGCGATCCACCTCTTCTTCTGGAATCCCGCAACCCGTATCTGTAAGCATCAAACACACCTGCCCCGACTCGGTTTGTGTTTGGGCAACCAAATCCCCACCGGCGACCATAGACTGAAAGGCATTCACCACAATATTGAGCACAGCTTGACCGAGTTGATCTTCATCTCCATTAATCGCGGGCAGATCCTCGGAAAGTTCCAGACGCAACACAATGCCGCGCTCACGTGCTTCGGGCGAGACCAGCTCAAAAACGCGGCGAACCACATCGTTGAGAGACACCTGCCGCAAATGAAGTTTGGGCGTACGCGAAAAACGCAAAAAATTATACACAAGGCGGTCGAGCCGTTTCATCTCTGTCTGCGCGATATTGAGCCGCCCCACAAAGCGTTCTTTTAACGCACTTGACAACGTGCTGAGATCTTCCTCCAACAATTGCAATTGAATATCAATCGCCCCCAGAGGATTGCGCACTTCATGGGCAACAGAAGCGGCCAAACGCCCCAACGCCGTCATCTTTTCAACCTGAAAGATCTCCCACTCCATCCGCTTTATCTCAGACACATCGCGCACTGCCAGCACCAGACCGCCCTGCGTATTCAAAAACGAAGTACTCACGCGCAGATGTTGCAACCCACCATCGGCATTGTGGTGTACCAGATCCGTATCTGACACCAGCACCTTGTTTTTCATACCCTCGTTCAAAATCCGCAACAACTCAGGGCGTTGGGCAAATAGCTCCTCTGGCGAAGCGCCACAAACGGCCTGTTTGTCCCACCCCATCAACGCAATCAAATGTGCATTGGCCATCACGGCCCGATGTGTTTTATCAAAAGCCACGATGCCCTCCCCCAGACCCTCCAGAATCGAAGCACTATAATCCGTAGCCATGCGTATTCTCCAAAGACGAATCTACGAATCAACGAATAGACGAACCCCGCCCAACCACCCAAAACCTCTGGATTGCGGCTAAAACCATGCCGCAATGACGGCTTTCATGTATACATTACCTGCTTCGTTGATTCGCACATCAACCTTAATTTGGGGATTTATATCCAAAGCGCAAGCCCAAATATCTTGACACTTATACATTTGGCGTGATATTATTAACGATTATAGGTTAACAACCCTCCTTTTATCTCATGAAAAACACAGAACAAAACCTGCATCACATACTCACCACCCAGCGCGCAAGCCTGCTATCTGAATGGCAAAAGCGCGTCCGCCGCACATCTGCCTTGCAACTGCGCGAAGATTTTGACGGTCACACGCCCGACAATGTGCTCGAAGAGTTCTTTGATCTCATAGTCAAACAGATCACCACCAAACAGGATTATCACTTGCTCCGCCAGCGCATCTTTTCAGGCGAAATCAATGCTTTTACCCCCGATGCGGCTTGTCGATTGCTCATTGCCTTGAAGAAAACCGTTCTGAGACGCCTGAAAAGTTTTACGCACAATGCCGAAGCCATATTTGACGAAATCTTGCTGCGCATATCGGCGTACTACCACGAAATGCGTTATCGAAACCTGGCGCAAAGACAATCTCAAAATCTGCGCCAGCGCAACATCGAAATCGCCCGCCTCCTCGCAGTGGAAAAACAGCGCGCCGCGCACCTGACCACCAACAATCGCATTGCACAAATGGCCCTATCAACCCTCGACCCATCTGAAATTTTCAGACGCATTGTACACGAAGTACAACAGAGTTTCAATTACCAGCACGTCTCACTTTATTTTCTCGAAACGCATGCCAACCAGATGGTCATGAAAGCCAGAGCCGGTGTTTACGAAAAGCACTTCCCCGAGGGATATCGCCAAAATGTGGGCGAAGGCATCGTAGGCCATGTCGTCGCATCTGGCAATCCCATCATGGCCAATGACGTGGCCAATGATCCCAGGCGCATCATTGCTTTTCCCCAGGAAAAAAACACGCGCTCAGAACTCTGCGTGCCAATCAAAACAGCAGACCGCGTATTGGGCGCACTCGATGTGCTCAGTCGAAAAAAAAATGGTTTTAATTGGACCGATGTACAATCGCTAATGGTCTTGACCGATCAACTGGCATGGGTCATCCACAACGCACATCTCTTTCAGGAAACGCGAGAACTCCAGGACGAACTCGTACAATCGGAACGCCTGGCTGTAATCGGCGAAATGTCTGCGCGCATTGCACACGAGATTCGCAATCCACTGGCGACAATTGGCGGCTTTGCGCGCTCTCTTCAGCGCGCCCCAACACCCGACCGCATCGACACGGCATCGCGCATCATATCTTGTGAAGTCACGCGCCTGGAAGAACTACTGACCGACATACTCAACTACACGCGACCGCGCAAGCTCGAACTCGAACCCATCAATCTCCCGGACCTCATCACCGATGTGTATCATCAAGTTGGCGAGGGCCTCGAAAGCCGGGGCATCACCTATCGACAAAACGCACCATCTGACCTGCCCGAAATACCCTTAGATCCCGCACAATTTAAGCAGGTACTCATCAACATCTTCAAAAACGCATTTCAAGCAATGCCCAATGGCGGCAAATTGCACGTTCATATCCGAAAAAAAGAGGATCAGCCACATATCGAAATAGAAATACGAGATACGGGACCGGGGATTCCCACCGAAATTCAGGACGAAATTTTCAAGCCCTATTTCACCACCAAAACCAAGGGTACAGGTCTCGGATTGGTCATCAGCAAACAAATCGTCGAACGCCACGGAGGAACCCTCTCATTCACGAGCCACAGCGGCTCTGGCACCACCCTTTCCATCCATCTCCCCGATCTCTCCTCAAGGAAATCATTATGAAAAACATCCTCATTGCCGACGACGACCAAAATCTGGCACTGCTCTACGAGCAAGAACTCACCGATGAAGGGTATCGCGTCGATGTGGTTCACGACGCGCAAACCGCGATTGAGCGCGTCAAAGACAATCCGCCGGACCTCTTAATACTCGACATTCGAATGCCCGGCATGGACGGCATTGAAGCCCTCAACCACATCCTGGGCATAAACAACCAGTTACCCGTTATTCTCAACACCGCCTATAGCAATCACAAAGACAACTATCTCACCTGGTCGGCCAATGCGTATGTGGTCAAATCATCGGACCTGTCTGAACTCAAAACCGCCATAAGCGATGTACTGACCGGTGAAAGGTCTTGACATGCCCGATGAACTGCAAAATACGCTAACCATGATCCTCGCCGGAGGCCAGGGATCTCGGCTTTATCCCCTCACGCGCAATCAGGCCAAACCCGCCGTGCCCTTCGGCGGCATGTACCGCATCATTGACTTTACCCTCTCCAACTGCCTCAACTCCAACTTGCGCCGGATATATGTTCTCACGCAATACATGTCAACATCTCTCGACCGGCATTTGCAACGCGGTTGGTCCATTTTCAATCCCGAACTCGACGAATTTATCTTTGAAGTCCCGCCCCAATTTCGCCTTGCCGGCAACTGGTATCGCGGCACAGCCGATGCCATCTTTCAAAATATCGACATCCTCGAACGCGAGCGTCCCGACCGCGTCCTCATCCTGGGCGGCGACCACGTGTACAAAATGGATTACAGCAAGATGCTCGCCTTTCACAACAACGCAAATGCCGACCTCACGGTAGCCTGCATTGAAGTACCCATCAAAAATGCCACCGAATTGGGCGTCATGGCAATCGACGATGAATCTCGCATTGTCGGCTTTGAGGAAAAACCCGACCACCCCAAATCCACACCACACAACCCCAATCTCGCCCTGGCCTCAATGGGCATCTACATCTTCAGCACAGAAGTTCTCGTGCGCCAACTCTCCGAAGATGCCAAACGCGACACAGCCCACGACTTTGGGCAAAACATCATCCCATCAATGGTCGATTCAGGGCGCGTCTTTGCGTACAACTTCAAGCACGGCAATCGCAATTCGACCGTGTACTGGCGCGACATCGGCCTTCTCGACGCGTACTGGGAAGCCAACATGGATCTCGTTTCTGAGACCCCCGAATTTGACCTGCACGACCCGAACTGGCCCATCCGCACACACGCACACCCGTATCCACCTTCGCGCCTGCACATTCGACCGCAAAACAGTTCTCTTCTCGTAGTCGCCCAGGGATGTGTGATTGCCAATGCACGGGTCGAGCGCTCAGTCATCTCTGCAGGGGTTCACATAGACTCCGGCGCACAAATTACCGATTCGGTGCTCATGGAAGGCGTCAAAGTCGGTGCCAATGCCCAACTCCACCGCGTCATAGCCGACGAAGGCGTCGTCATTCCGTCCGGTACACAAATCGGGATTAACCGCGAAGACGACCGCCGGCGTTTCACTGTAACAGATGGTGGCGTCATAGCCATTTCCAAAGGACTGCCCATTGAATAAACAAATCTCCATATGCCATACCCTCCCACGCGACCTGCTCAACGCAAAAAAAACATCAGACGCCTGGCCCACCGAACGCCTGTCGTACCTGCGAACCTATCTCGACACCTCCTGGGAAACGATTCATACACAGCACCGGGACGGCGCATCGGGCAACACGATAGTTGCAGCACTCACACAGCGCGTCGATATACTCATCCAGGCACTGTACGCCGAAGCAAAAGAAGAACACGGTGAGCCAACCGATTTTGCCGTAATCGCGCAAGGGGGATATGGCCGGGATGCGCTCAATCCCCACTCGGATATCGACCTGTTATTTCTCTTTCAAAAAAAAGTCCGTGAAGGCGATCCCATAACGCGCGCGATTCTCCACACCCTGTGGGATCTGCGATTTGACGTGGGATACGGCACACGCACCCTTTCCGATTGCATCACTGCAGCACAAGACGACACCGATTCCATGACTGCAATGCTCGAAACACGCCATCTCGTGGGTGATCCCACCCTGAAGACCCAACTGCAAGACGCCCTTGCGCGGCGATTTTTTGGCAGACGCGCGCGCGGTTTTGTGGAAAAAAAATATCAGGAACGCATCCAGCGACACAGCAGATCCAAATTTTCGGTCCAACTCCTCGAACCCAATGTCAAAGAAAGCCCGGGGGGATTGCGAGATATTCACACAGCGGGCTGGTTTTTGATGGCGCGCCGCGGCCTTCGCGCACCCGAAGGCTTGCAAGAAAGCCATCTGCTCACGCGCAGAAATTATCAGATCTATATCAAAGCCTTTGATTTCATGCTGCGCACGCGCAACGAACTGCACTTCCACACGGGCAAACACTTTGACGTGCTCGAGCACGACCTTCAACCTGCTATTGCCAAAAATCTGGGCTACAAAGACCGGGACAATGAACTGGGTGTGGAACACTTTATGCGAGACTACTACACCCATGCGCGTGCAATCAAACACCTCAGCGACCTGATATGTGAACGCCTCAAAGGCCAATCTTCCACCGGTCGGGCTGTGGGATTGCTCACGCGCCGTCAACTCGATGACGGCACCGTGCTACACCACACGCACATTGCCCTGCCCCAAAAGCGACGCCATTTTTTTGACAACACGCCCCATCGCCTCCTCTCCCTTTTCCTCAATTCACAGCGATTCGGCGTTCCCCTCAATGAAGCGGCCAAACAGGGAATAAAAGACCACATCCATCTCATCGACGACAGCTTCAGGTCTTCTGAGCGCGTCAGTCGCATTTTTCTCGACCTCTTCCGCGCACCCATCGGCATTGGCACCACCCTTCGCACCATGCACGAACTCGACGTTTTGGGCACTTACGTACCCGAATTCGGCAGCCTGACCTGTTTGGTACAATACAATCGCTATCACATCTACACAGCAGACGAACACACCCTGGTCGCTGTGGAGCGCCTCGACCATCTCGCGCGATCTCCTTCTTTACCCCACGATTTGCAGCACCTCAGACGCGTGTACAACGAAATCCCCAGAAAAGAGCTTCTCTATCTCGCGCTGATGATGCACGACGTGGGAAAATCTGTCCGCGACAAAGATCACAGCATTGTCGGCGCAGAAATGACACGGGACTTTCTCAAACGCCTTCAATTGCCCGATGACCAGATAGAAACCGTTGTTTTTCTCGTGCGACACCACCTCGCAATGTCTGCCATTGCCCAGCGCCGCGACCTGTCAGATCAGCGCATGATCGCCGAATTTGCCAGCACATTTTCACACCCCGATATTTTGCGCATGCTCTATGTCCTCACTTATGCCGACCTGTCTGCCGTCACACAAACTGCCTGGACTTCCTGGAAAGGTCACCTCTTGCGAGAACTCTACGAAAACACCTTCCACCTCCTCACACAAAGCGCCCAATCCCAACGCGAGCAACCCGAACTACAAGACATTCAAAAAATCCTCGCTGCTCTGGAATCGCGCATCCCATATCAGACCCTTATCGAACACCTCAACAACATGCCCCCGCGCTATCCCGAACAAAATAGCCCGGAAGAAATTGCACAACACCTGCAACTCATCGACGCAATGGGAGCCTCGCTGGTTGCCGTTAGCGTACAACCCGGCGAACTCTTTCTGGAAATCACCATCTGCACGCACGACCAGTCCTTTCGCCTATCTGAAATCTGTGGTGTACTGGCAACCCACGACATCAACATCTTCAGCGCCCATGCTTATACGCGCAACGACGGCACAGTCATCGACATCTTTCAGGTCACTTCCGATATGGATGATGACGCTGCATTACGAGAAAAAATTCAACAAACTCTGACCGATGTCTTTCAAAAAAAAGAGCGCGTATCAGACCTGTTTGCCAGCTACAGTCAAAGGTGGTCCCTGAGGCGGCAGCCCACCGTTCCCATTTCTCCCAAAATCACATACGACAACAATGTTTCTATGCGCTCCACCGTCATCGATATCACTGCACAAGATGCAACGGGCCTCCTGTATCGCATCACGCGCACCTTATCAGACCTTGGCCTCGACATCTACACCGCTCGCATCGGCACACAGGCAGACCGCGCTGTGGATGCCTTTTACGTGCGTAAAAACGGCGATAAAATCACAGATACCGCACTACTCGAACACATTACCCATGAACTGACGCACGCGATTGAAAATCCTTGACAAGCCACATTGTTTGTTTTAGGTTTAGGTCAACTTCAAAATGCATTCCCTCGCACTAATGCTCCGCATCCTGCCCCACAATCTTCCAAAACATTGTTCTCTGTAGGCTTCGCAGTAATCCAATGATTTCGCACAGCGTCCGTTTTGCGCCCCACACTGCATGGTGTCGTCCGGGCATGTATCGCTTCTCCCCTTCCAACCCATCAGGAAACCCCAAAAATGGCAATTACCGAAGAAAAATTGAACATGTTTGAGTTACAGGAATGCAGCATTCCCGAACTCAACAAACACGCACAAGCACTCAATATTCAAGGCTATAGCAGCCTGCGAAGACAAGAGCTTATCTTCGCTATTCTCCAGAGCCAAACCGCCAAAAGTGGGCGTATCTTCGCACAGGGTGTTCTCGACATCCTCGAAGACGGATTTGGCTTCCTCAGATCACCAAAGTACAATTATTTGCCCGGTCCCGACGACATTTATGTGGGCCACTCGCAAATCAAACGCTTCAACCTGCGAACTGGAGACACCATATCGGGACATATTCGTCCACCGAGAGGCGACGAAAAATACTTCGCACTCATTCGCGTTGAAGCCGTCAATTTTGAAGATCCTGAAGTCGCAAAACAAAAAATCCTATTTGACAATCTCACACCACTACACCCGGACGAACGCATCGATCTCGAGTACGACTCCCAGGACATCTCTACTCGCATCATGAATCTCCTCACCCCAATTGGCAAAGGTCAACGCGGCATGATTGTCGCGCCCCCGTTTACGGGCAAAACCATGCTCTTGCAAAAAATTGCCAACGCCATTACCAAAAACCATCCCGAAATCACGCTCATTGTTCTCCTCATTGACGAGCGCCCCGAAGAGGTCACAGACATGCTCCGTTCGGTCGAGGGCGAAGTCGTCAGTTCCACCTTTGACGAACCCCCAACCCGACATGTCCAGGTAGCCGACATGGTCATAGAAAAAGCTAAGCGATTGGTCGAACACCAGCAGGATGTCGTCATCTTGCTCGACAGCATCACCCGCTTAGCCCGAGCCTACAACACCGTTGCCCCCCACAGTGGACGCGTTCTCTCCGGGGGTCTCGACTCGACGGCCATGCAGTGGCCCAAGCGATTTTTTGGCGCAGCGCGCAACATCGAAGAAGGCGGCAGCCTGACCATCCTGGCAACCGCCCTCGTCGAAACCGGAAGCCGTATGGACGAAGTCATCTTCGAAGAATTTAAGGGCACGGGTAACATGGAACTCAAACTGGACCGTCGGCTCTCCAACCGCCGCATCTTTCCCGCCATTGACGTATCCATGTCCAGCACGCGCAAAGAAGAACTTCTGCTCAAAGAAAAAGAACTCAACCGCGTTTGGATCTTGCGAAAACTACTCAACCAGATGCAACCTCTGGAAGCCATGGAATTCTTCACAGAACGCACCAAAGAAAACAAAACCAACGAAGACTTTCTCAATGCCATGAGTGAACCGGTCCACGCCTTCTGAGCCCTGCAACTTGATTATTTTTGGGCATTTTGGTATATTCTTTGGCCCGCGGAAGTCTCGCAACCTGTTTTACTTTTTCAACATACTGAAATTGAACAACTTGAGGATAATCGCATGAAACCCAATCTCCATCCAGAATACCGCGACGTGATCTTTGAAGACGTCAGTGCCAACCCACCATTTCGGGTCAAAACGCGATCGACGCGCACCTCTGAAGAAACCATCGAATGGGAAGACGGCAACACCTATCCACTGATCAAAATGGAAATCAGTTCGGCTACCCATCCCTTCTTCACGGGCAAGATGATGCTCGTTGACACCGCCGGTATGGTCGAGCGCTATCGCCGCCGGTATGGTATTGAAGACGGGGAAGAAGAAAAGGAAGAAGAAAAGGAAGAAGAAAAAACGGACAGTTAGCAACGCGATCCACATGGAAAAGGGTGAAACGGCCGCATGCCGCGACTGTTTCGCCCTTTTTGTGTGATAAAAACCGAAAGAACCACCATGTTTGAACAACTCAAAACCATTGAAACCCGCTATTTCAAACTCGGCGAAGAAATGGCCAGGCCCGAAGTCGCCTCAAACCCCAACCGCCTTCGCAAACTCGGCAAAGAATACCGCGACCTCGAAGAAATCGTCACAACTTATCGCGACTACAACAACGTGCGCGAAGAACTGGGCGATATAAATGACATCATCAGTTCCTCAGATGATGCCGAACTCGTCGATATGGCTCAAATGGAAAAAGAGGACCTCGATCAACGGGAATCGGATCTGTCCAACACGCTCAAAATGCTCTTAATCCCCAAAGACCCCAACGACGACAAAGACACCGTCGTCGAAATACGCGCAGGCGCGGGAGGAGAAGAAGCCGCCCTCTTTGCCGCCGATCTCTACCGCATGTATTCGCGCTATGCAGAACACACCGGTGGACGCTGTGAAATCCTCAGCTCAAACCCCACGGGAATTGGTGGATACAAAGAGATCATCTTCTTAGTCGTTGGGAACGGCATCTACGGCAGGTTAAAATACGAAAGCGGCGTACACCGGGTCCAGCGCATACCCGAAACCGAATCCAGCGGTCGCATCCACACCTCGACAGCTACCGTAGCCGTTCTTCCCGATGCAGAAGAAGTCGATATAGACATCGACCTCAACGACCTCAAAATAGATGTCTTTCGCTCATCAGGTCCCGGAGGCCAAAGCGTCAACACCACCGACTCGGCAGTGCGCATCACCCACCTGCCATCGGGACTCGTCGTTACGTGTCAGGACGAAAAATCCCAACACAAAAACAGAGCCAAAGCACTCAAAGTCTTGCGCTCGCGCCTGCTGGATCAGGCCATCCGCGAACAACAGGCCAAAACCGCCGCAGACCGCCGCTCCCAAATTGGCAGCGGCGACCGAAGCGCGAAAATTCGCACCTACAATTTCCCACAGGGACGCGTAACCGACCACCGTATCAAACTCACTCTGCACAGACTCGAAGACATTCTGGACGGCAACATCGCAGAACTCATCGAAGCCCTTCACCTCTCTGACCAAACGGAAAAACTCAAACAACAGGAATAGACGAATAGACGAACCCGCCCCGCCACCCAAAACCTCTGGATTGCGGCTAAAACCATGCCGCAATGACGGCTTTCATGTATACATTACCTGCTTCATTAGATTCGTTGATGAACTGCTGACGCAGTTGTACCCCGTTCCGTTGATTCGTTGATTCGCACCCACATGCCGACCTTCATTCCCCACCTTCTGACTTGGGCCAGAGACATCCTCATCAAAGCGGGTGTACCCAGTCCACAGGCAGATGCCGAATGGACACTCGCCCATGTGCTTGAATGCGCGCGTTCAGAACTGCTTATGCGGGCGCACCAACCACTCACACCTGCACAAAGCGCGACCTTTCGCACCCTGATTCACCGCCGCGCCGGTCGCATTCCCCTGCAACACCTTTTGGGCAACACCGAATTTTACGGCCTCCCATTTCACACCGCGCCCGATGCTCTGATCCCCCGGCCAGAAACAGAGACCCTTGTCGAAGTAGTCCTCAAACAATTAAACACCTGCACAAATCCCCGCATCCTCGATATTGGCACGGGATCGGGAATCATCGCCATCACCCTGGGCAAAGCACTCCCCAAATCGCGTGTAATCGCCACAGACATATCTCGCAAAGCACTTCACCTCGCCAGACAAAACGCCCATCTCAACCGCGTGTCCGACCGCATTTCCTTTCTCCAAACCGACCTCCTCACACCCTTTGCAAAACCAGAGAGCATCCACGCCATCCTCTCCAACCCCCCCTATATTCCCAGCAATGCAATCGACGCCCTGCAACCCGAAGTCCGCGACTTTGATCCTCGCCTCGCCCTGGACGGAGGCAGAGACGGCCTCGACTTCTATCGCAAAATCATACCCACAAGCGTCCCCTTGCTCGCGCGGGGCGGGCTATTGGGTTTGGAAATCGGCCACGACCAGGCTCGCGCCGTCACCCAACTGCTCAGCCGTCAAATTGGCCTCACCCACATCACGACCCACACTGACCTGAGTGGATATCCCCGCGCGGTACTCGCACGAGCAACCGCCAATTGCTAATCATTGACTTTTACGACCTTTTTTGTTAATTTCTCACGCCTTAATATTCGTTTGTCTCACCCCTTTATAAATGCGCCATGTTAGACCAAATTTTCGCGCCTATCCAATATCAGATCGCACGCTTTGAAACCCGTCTCGAAGAAATTATGACAGCCTCTGATGTCGGAGGCATACAAGAGATGGCCTATCACGTTGTCAAAAACAGGGGCAGGCGTTTTCGACCTGCCCTTGCATTCTTAACAGCGCAGGCCGTGGGCGAGTGTTCAGACGCGGTAATCGATGCTGCTGTAGGCGTTGAAATTATACAAACGGCATCGCTCATTCACGATGACGTAATCGACAACGCAGAAACGCGCCGGGGAGCCGACGTCCTGCATCTGCAATGGGGCAACCGCGCAGCCATTTTGATGGGCGATTTTCTCTTTGCCAAATCAATGCAAGTGCTCGTTGGCCTCAACTCTCTACCGGTCATGAACGCCACGACCCACGCGATTCAGCGCGTCGTTGAAGGAGAAATCCTCGAAGGCGAAATATCTTCTGCAGGTGAAGCCTCGCTCTATTTCCGCATGATCAACCAAAAAACGGCATCTCTGCTCGCGCTGGCTTGCGAATTGGGTGCTATTTTGGGAAAAGGATCGCCCAACCAGATCGCTCGCATGGCGTCTTTCGGCAGCGAAATAGGCGTCGCCTTCCAGATTACCGACGACGTCCTCGACCTGATGGGCAGTGCAAATAACATGGGCAAGCCTACGGGAAATGACCTTCGAGAAAAAAAATTGACCTTGCCCTTAATTCGGGCACTGTCAAATTGCAAAAATGGCGAAGCTGCCCACATTCGCAACAAAGTACTCAATGGTGTAGAAAGCGACAGCGACTGGCGAGAAGTCATTCGCTTTGTCCAGCGCTATCGGGGCGTAGAAGCCGCGCGAGAAGAAGCGCGTTCTTATGCCCAATCCGCTCTCAAAAACCTGAACGCACTACACACCTCCCGCGCGCGCGACGCGCTCATATTGGCGGTTCAACACGTGGTTGAACGCGACCGATAAATCACACTATAAACGGAGTAACTTCCTGCGATGACCCGAGAATACTGGCGTTTGTTAATCATAGGTGCGACCATAGCGCTCGCACTCTTTTATCTCTATCCCACCTACCAATTTTACTACACAACTCAGGAAAATTTAGACGAGCGAGAGCGCGTAAAGCAGCAAGCCATCAACCTCGGATTAGACTTACAAGGGGGCATCCACCTCGTTCTCGAAGTGGATCAAACCAATCTCTCAGACGATGAAAAAACAGACGTGGTCGCGCGCGCCCTCGAAATTATCCGCAATCGCATCGACCAATTTGGCGTCTCTGAACCCATCATTCACCGCGAAGGCGATTGGCGCATCGTGGTCGAATTGCCGGGTGTGCAAGACATCGAACGCGCCAAGGGCCTGATCGGCAAAACCGCGCGTCTCGAATTCAAAATCCTCAAATCCGACGCCGACCGCGTTGGCATAATCGAAAAAATTGACCGACACCTTGCCGCCCAAGCACCTGTTGACAGCGCGCAAGCCGCAGACCCGCTCCTCGGACAAATAGACGAAGACACCCCATCCCTCGCGCGCTATGTGCGCGCTTATGGGCCAGACCTCGTGGTCATGGAAGACAACATCCTGACCGTGCGGGAACTTCTGAACCGCCCGGACATACAAAGGCTCCTGCCACCCGACGCACAATTCCTGTGGAACTCCAAAGACGAAGAAATGGGCGATGGGCAACGCTATCGCGCGCTCTATTATCTCAAAAGGCGCGTAGAAATGACGGGCGAAATCCTCTCCGATGCCTCTGTCACAACCGGGCAATCCTTTGAAAACGCCGGTCAACCCATCGTCAACTTTACCACCACCAGCCAGGGCGTGCGCCTCTTTGGACGGGTCACAGGCGCCAATGTGGGCGAACGCATGGCCATCATCCTCGACGATCAGGTCTATTCCGCACCCACAATCCGCTCCAAAATCAGCCAGGGCTCGGGCATAATCGAAGGCACGGGCACGGTTGATGAAGCCAAAGACCTCGCAATAGTCCTGCGCGCGGGTGCGCTACCCGCCGATGTCAACATCGTCGAAGACCGCACCGTGGGACCATCGCTTGGGCGCGACTCCATAGAACAGGGCAGAAATGCAGCCCTCATTGGCCTGGCCATCGTCATCGTCTTCATGGTCATCTACTACGGTTTTTCGGGCCTCGTCGCCGACCTCGCCCTCGTGCTCAACCTCGTCTTTGTCATGGCCATACTCGCGGCATTTCAAGGCACGCTCACCCTGCCCGGCATAGCGGGTATTATCTTAACCATAGGTATGGCAGTGGATGCCAACGTGCTGATCCTCGAACGCATCCGCGAGGAATTGCGCGCGGAAAAAACCCTGCGGGTAGCCATTGAAAATGGTTATGCGCGCGCCGTTCAGACCATCGTAGATGCCAACGTAACCACCATCATCACCGCCATCGTGCTCTACCAATACGGCACCGGTCCCATCAAGGGATTTGCACTCACCCTGATGATCGGTATCATCTCCTCGATGTTCACCGCCATCTTTGTCACGCGCACCATTTACGACACCATTGTCTCGCGCCAGGTCAATCCCCGCCTCAGCATCGGCAGACTGCGCGTATTTGGCGACACCAGCATCAACTTTCTCGGTGTTCGACGGGGCGCGTTCATCCTATCGGCTGTTCTCATCCTGTTCGGCCTGGGTTCCACCATCACCAAAGGTGGTTATAACCTGGGCATCGACTTTGCCGGGGGCACATTGCTCGAATTGCACTTTGATCCCCCGGCCTCTATCGGCGACATCCGCCAGTCTCTGGGCGACGTCCGCGTTGAGGATCGAAGCATGGACCTGCGCAACAGCGAAATCAAAGAATTCGGCACAGTCAATGACATCCTCATCCGCGTGGAAGAAGAAGCCGAAGGCACAACCATTGCAGATGCCATAAAAACCAGACTCAAATCCGATTTTGCCGGCAATATTCAAGATGAGACCGAGTGGTTGCGGCGGCAGGAAGCCGTCGGACCCAAAATTGGCGAAGAACTCAAGACCAATGCCGTATATGCCATCCTCGTCGCAATGATACTCATTATCATCTACGTGTGGTGGCGCTTCAGACAGATCGAATTTGGGATTGCAGCCGTCATCGCCCTTTTCCACGACGTCATGATCACCCTCGGGATCTTTTCAGTTCTAAATTGGGAGATCTCCCTGGCCATTGTGGCGGCCTTGCTCACCATTGTGGGGTACTCCCTCAACGATACAATCGTGGTCTATGACCGCATCCGCGAAGACATCAAATTGTATCGCCGCGACACCTTTAGCAGCGTAATCAACCGCGCCATCAACGAGTGTCTCAACCGCACGGTACTCACCTCGGGCACCACCATGCTCGTCGTCCTCTCTCTCATCTTCCTGGGCGGAGAAGTAATCCGCGACTTTGCATTCGCCCTGCTCATCGGCGTCATCGTGGGAACCTACTCCTCGGCATTTGTCGCATCGCCCATCGTGGTCGAATGGCACAACCGCCGGGAGGCAAAAGCGAGACAGGGACGGAGTGCGGCGTAGATTGAACTAAATAAAATAAAAAAGCACCTGATCAGATGAACGATCGGGTGCTTTTTTTTCTCATATCGATAAGGAAGCCAATTAACCATTGACTCGCAAACTATACTTTTTATTTTACAAACGTATGTATATACCGAAGTAATCATTAGTTTGTCTGGTACCGATTGCTTGCTTTGCAGATCGGGAATTATTCATGCGTAAAACGGTCTCAATCCTTGCACTTTTATCCATCGCGTTTTTGATTCACCCGTTGGTTTTGTCCTCACATGCCAGCGTCGTATTACAATCAAACCCCAGTCCCGACTTTGATAGGAGTGGGGTTGTCGATTTTGCCGACTTTTTGCTCTTTGTCGAGGCGTTCGGGGCAAAGGAAGGTCAAGAGCAGTATGAGTCACAATACGATCTGGATGGCAATGGTGAGATTGGTCTTCCCGATTTTCTGATCTTTGCGGATAACTTTGGCAAAGTAGTGACCCCGTCACCGACCGACTTGAACATTGCAATGCCCTCTCCTGAGATTCGCGAGGCTTTTGAGCTATCGCCGTTTTATCAGCAGTGGATTGATGTGGAGGGATTGCCTGTCGTAGCGTCATCAAAAGTGAATCCATACGCTGTAAAGGAAGCAGCGTGGCTGATCTGGCAGATGATTGGACATCGTCCAGATGTATTACAGGCTATGGCGCAAAACAAGGTGCGATTTTCTGTGATGGCCTATAATGAGCTGACGACTCAGATTCCCGAACATAGCGATTTACGACCTGGATTCTACTGGGACCGACGAACACGCGGTTTGGGAGCTACGCCATCGCGTCCATCGGTGAGCTGTGGCGAGGAAAATCTGCTTCAGTATCCAGGAGATCACTACGCGACAGAAAACATTCTGATCCATGAACTCAGCCATGCCGTGCATCAGATGGGCTTAAATGTGGTGGACTCGACTTTTGATTCCCGCCTTGAGCGCATATTTGACGCGGCGATGCAGAAAGGATTATGGCGAGGCACCTATGCTTCTTTAAACAAGAATGAGTATTGGGCCGAAGGCGTACAATCCTATTTTGATGCGAATCGGGAAAACGACAATGAACACAACTATGTCAACACAAGGATTGAGTTAAAAGAATATGACCCTGAATTGGCAACAATGATCGTCGAAGTCTTTGGCGATAGCGACTGGCGATACACGCCACCTGCAACGCGCACCAATCTGCCACATCTTCAGGGGTTCAACCCTCAGCATTCTCCAACATTTGAATGGCCTCCCGAGTTGGCGGA
>VXRD01000016.1:17641-21602 GCA_009838845.1 Gemmatimonadota bacterium
GAGTTGGCGGAATACTATCGACAATTGAGAGACCCAAACAGCGATGGTGGTGACAAGTGGGTAGATTTAAATCGGCAGGATCCCAGTGCGCTTTCAAGTCTAAAATCAGAAACTGGAGGTGACAGGACCGAAGTCATCTTTGTGAATCAAACCAAAGGTGATATTTTCTTTTACTGGTTGGATTTTGACGGCAAGCTGAGATACTATGAACGCGTTGCTCCCAATCGCATTAGAGTGCAACGCACCTATACGGGGCATGTCTGGCTGGCCAAAGCCTACGGCAGGGATCTGGCTGTGTTTCAAGCCGGTGAAAAAACAGGACGGGCACTTATTTCTGAATGGCCTCCCGAGTTAGTGGAATGCCATCGACAATTGAGAGATCCAAACAGCGATAGCTGTGGCGAATGGGTGAACTTAAATCAGTACGATCCCGGTGCGCTTCCAAGTCTAAAATCAGAAACCGGAGGTAGCGATACTGAAATCATCTTTGTGAATCAAACTCAGGATGAAATTTTCTTTTATTGGCTGGATTTTGACCGCAAGCAGAAGTACTATGGACGCGTTGTTCCCAATCGCATTAGAGTGCAACTCACCTATACAGGGCATGTCTGGCTGGTCAAAAACGCCGCTGGCAGGGATCTGGCTGTGTTTCAAGCCGGTAAAAAAACAGGACGGGCACTTATTGATTGATAACATCACTCTCTAAGAAAGCCAATTAACTATTGACTCACAAACTATATTTTTTAAATTAACGCAAACGTATGTGTAAACCTGATGTAAATACTTGAAAGGAGTAACTCAGTGGCATCAAACACAAATCACCGCATCTTGAGATTTGCGTCCCTCAGCAGCATGATCCTTCTGATAGCACTCATCTTCAGCGGACATGCTCTTGCACAATTCACCTACACCTGGAAAACCGATACAACCTACGAAGGAACAGAATCGGCAACCCTCGTTCAACCCGTGCAGGTCATGTTCTTACACCAGCCAATACAGGTCGTGCCCCACAGCGCATCATTGCGTCTCATACAACAATATTCCGTATTACTCGGCACCGAATGGAGTGACGGACATGCTTACCGACTGCTCCAGACCTTTGAATCCATCCCGCAATTGAGTAACGACCCGTACAAAGAGACACCCAGCGTGTCATCCTCGTTATGGCAATTGACAGACCAGCATATTCAAAATGACATAGAAATTCGCATCCAGGATGGGCAGAAAATCGTCACCCTGTCCCGGGAAGCTTTTACCTATGCTGACCCATTGCTGGCTGAAATAGAGGGTGTGAGAGGCCGTTTCTTCTCCAAAAGACTCCACCATGCCGTCGTTCGCTATGTAACCGATGGTGGCGGGGATAGAGATGCGCTCAAGCAGATATTAGAGAAACGCTACGGCATAAGCATAGATGTGCCGGACTATACCGAACTCACTCAGAACACCACGAAGGAACATGCAGGTCGGTTTGGAGAATTCAAAAACGAAGAATTGATGGCACTTGTGAGTATGTTTGAAGAATACCCACAAGGCATGCTCAGCACACCAGGTCTGCAATATCTGGTGCGGCGATTGGATGGAACACCTCATCCGATTAACCCAACCGCGCCTGCTATAGCATGGACGACCGAAGGCTATATTGAGTTCATGGAATCCGCTTTTAAGGGACAGGATCTCGACTACATCCACCGCTTAATTCTCCATGAAAAAGCGCACTTTTTTTGGGCACACCTTTTTGATGATAAGCTAAAACAAGATTGGATTGAACTCGGTGGCTGGTATGTAAACCTCGATGACACAGATGGCTGGTCAACCACCAAACAGACCGAGTTTGTATCTGCTTATGCACACAAGAAGAATCCGAATGAGGATATGGCAGAAACAATCAGTTATTACATCGTAAACCCCGACAAATTGCGCTCGCGCTCCCCTGCCAAATACGAATTTATTCGAGACCGGGTCATGCACGGCACGCGGTACATCTCTCGGATACGCGAAGACCTGACATTTCAGGTCTATAATCTGTATCCCGATGTGGTGTATCCTGGGCGGATCATACGTGTTGACATACAGGTTGCGGGCGAACCGGAAGAGGATAAGGATATAACAATAGAGCTTGAGCTTCATCGGGAGAATGGCTTTGATAATGCCCAGGCATCACTCCTGAGAATTCACAGCGTAAAAGGTACCTTTTTTGACATCTGGCTTCATCCTGTAAGCGCCAATGGACAGCGCATGAATACAGGTCACATTTTGCGGGGGCATAAGACACTATCAAAGCACGCGGCATACGGTTATTGGGGTCCAGATCAAATTACCCTCAAGGATGCCCAGGGCAATGAACGCCACGAATCTCAGGTCGATTTTGGATGGAAACTCTATCTCAACAATCCGCTCGCAGATTATGAACCGCCGGATTACATCAAAAATACAATGCAACTCTCGTTGTCACCAGGCACAGCAGAAGGCAGAACATTGCAAATTCTCACCGCACGCTGGCGGCTTTTTGAAGCAATCGGTGTAAGGACAGTCTATGCACAACTGAATGATGCAAATGCTGAAACCTATTCTCGTCGCGCGACGGAACATGGGAAATATGATCCACAAACCGGTGAGGCAAGTGTTGAACTTGTGATTCCGGATTACTTCCCGGGTGGCACGTACAAACTCAATTTTATTAAGATGAAGGATATTGCGTTAAACGCTCAAGGCGTGTACTTTACCGATCCAGGACATGGATTACGGGATGAAGATGTCGTAATAGATGAAGTACCTGCTACTATTGTCGTTCAAACGACAAATCCCGACGACACCCTACCTGTGCTCGATTTAAATCAGATCACCATTCAAGCAGAACCGACCAATCCAGAAGCACCAAATGGCGAAACACAGGTCGATATTGCCTTTAAAATTAAGGACAACATCAGTGGATATAGTTCGACAGACATGTATTTACGCGACCCCAATGGTGTGAAACACCACTTTAGACATTACGATTCGGATTTTTCAAAAGTCTATTTTACACGCGATCCGGCTGTCTATCACACCTAACATAAAACGGTCATCTTGCCCGTCGGCAGTATTCCCGGAACATGGGGACTTGCTGAAATGAAGGTATGGGACAAGGCACAGAACATCCTTCGGGCGGACTTTACTGAAATCATCCGCTTTGAGGTAGAAGGAACCCCCCTTGTCTCTGTCGATTTTGATGGCGATGGACAGGTCGATATCGCGGACTTTCTGCTCTTTGTCGAAGTATTTGGAACCCAGAGTGAACAGGAGAACTTCGATCCAAAATTTGATCTCGACGGCAATGGAATCATTGGCATTCCCGACTTCCTCATCTTTGTGAATGCTTATGGCAAACCGGTCACTGGATAAGCGTTCACGCGGTCAAACACCACAAAGCCCGTCAATGCTCATGTGATTGACGGGCTTTTTTCTGTACTTGAGGCAGCGGCTTTTGGCGTGACACTATTTGTTCGCTATTCTCATTTTGGTAAAAAAATTCCCTGCCAACAGTCACTTTGGCAGGGAATTGCGTGATGTACTATGATGACTATTAAGCCATTATATTCACCTCCTTTCTATTTCCAGACCGCTATCCACTGATCCATCTTCTTGATATGACGTCGAGGCGGGAAGACGAACATGTAGCTATCAGCGTTCAGCTAACCGCTTGTTTTGCTGGCTGCTGAACGCTGATAGCTTGTTTTTCAGTACGCCATGATTTTAACCCTTAACTGGCACTGAAAATCACTAATCAGTCCCTTCACCACCGGCTGCGTATCCAGCTTCATAACCGTCCTGATAATCTGATGACGATTCACCCGCCGGGAGGACCGGGAGGACCGGGAGGACCGGGAGGACCTTCTGGTCCCGGTGGACCGGGAGGACCTGTGTCACCTGGATCACCAACCAGTCCTGCTGGTCCAGGAGGACCAGGACTGCCATCACTACC
>VXRD01000017.1 GCA_009838845.1 Gemmatimonadota bacterium
TTTTTTTACAATTCTGATGGGTATTATTTTTATGATCATTGGGCTTGTGATGTATGAAAAACGCGCGGAAATATGAGAGTTTGAAGCGCAAGATGGTAAAACAGACTATGACAACGCAATGGGTGTGGTTTTTTGCCGTTCTTTTATTGGCTACGCCGGTGCAGGCAAAGGTGATTCAGGGCACTGTGACCGATGCGTCAACAGGAGAGCCGCTTCCCGCTGCAACGGTGCATGTTCTTGGGGCTTATGATGGTACGATTTCAAATACCGAGGGGAAGTATGTGCTGTCTTTGCGCTCTCTTCCCGCGGTGGTGGAGGTGCGCTATATCGGGTACCGGTCGCAGCAGTACCAGGTGACGGAGGATGCAGCCGATGTGCGCGATTTTGCCCTGGAGCCAGTGCCGATTGAGTTGGAGACGCTCGTGGTGAAGGCTGAGGATATGGGCCCGAATATTATGCGTAAGGTCATCGCGCAGAAGCAAACGTGGTGGGATAGTCTGGAGACGTTTCGCGTTGAGGCTTATTCGCGGTTTGTTTTGTACAAAGACGCTGAGATTGTCGCTATTGTCGAGAGCTTGTCCGATGGTTTTTGGGATGAAAAAAAGGGATGGCGGGAGGTCGTTAAGGATAAACGCGAGACAGAGAATTTGGATTTGGGGATTGCCGTGCCCGCGGCTGCGGGTGTGAATTTGTACGATGATGAAACTGGACTCTTCGGGCATCGTTTGATCGGTGTTACGCATCCCGATGCACTGGAGCACTATGATTTTGTGCTCACAGGCCGTCGCAAAATGGATGATCGCATTATTTACGATATTGACGTGAAACCCAAACACAGCCTCAAGACGGCTTTTAATGGTCGCGTGGCTGTGCTCGATAGTGTGTACGCGCTCGTGGAGGTGGAATTGACGCCAAATCGGGCGTTTTTGTTTCCTCCGCCTGTTCGCGAATTTACCATTACTATGCGACAGCAGTTTAGCAATTTCGGCGGTGATTACTATTTGCCGGTGGGCTATCAGTCGGATGTGAATGTTGAGGTTGGGATGATTGGTTTGCAATTTCCGCCTTTTAAGAGACAACGCGTTTCTCGGTTGACGGGGTATGAGGTGAATGTCGCGTTGCCCGATTCGCTTTATGAACAGGATCGCATTGTGGTGGTGGATTCTGCGCGTGTGGAACAGGATAGTTTGTTGGTTCAAACAGCACTCGCCGTGCCGTTGGATGATATCGAGCAAGAGGCTTATGCGCGCATTGACAGCACGATGACGCTGGATAAAGCGTATGAGCCAAAGGGGTTTTTAGCGCGTTTTGTGAAGGATGACGAGGAAAAGAAGAAAAGCGAAAAAAATAGTAAGGATGGTGAGAAGAAACGCAAGTTGCCGTTTCGAGTTGATCCCGATATATGGTTCAATCGCGTGGATGGTGGGCATCTGGGTTCAAAAATTTCTGCGGGGTCGAGTCAAAGCCGGGCGGCTTTTGAAGGTGGAGGTGCGTATAATTTTGGTTTGAAACGGTGGTCTTTGAATGGCAAGGCAACGGTGCGCTGGGGGGCGAGCAACAGGGGTTTTGTTTCGCTTGAGGGATTTCGCGGAACAGATACGCGCCATCGGTCGAGACTGTATAGCCGATACGAGGTCAGTTTGCGGCAGATTAGAGGTTTAGAAGATTATTTTGATTTTTTCTGGCGCGAGGGTGTAAGGGGCACTGCGGGCTATCGGTTTGGTCGTCCGCGAAGGGCAGGTGTGCGGTTGAGCGGTGGGATTAATGTTGCGCAACACAGTTCGGTGGAGAAGATGACGGATTGGCATTTTAGTGGGGATATTGATGTGCAACGGCCCAATCCGGAGATTGATCCGGGCAATTTGCGTTCTGTGTTTTTGCGTGCGGATATCGAGGGTAAAAATTCGGGACCCGCACTCATTTTTGGGAAACGAAAAATCGCATTGGAGGTTGAACACAGCCGGTCGGGATTTGGTAGTGATTTTGATTTTACACAGGTTCGGGTGCTGTTGGATTGGCGGATCGAGACGATGTTTAAGCGGCGTTTGTTGCCCAATGTGCTCGACGTGCGCGTTGTAGGCAGTGCGTTTGCGGGGACACTGCCCAGGCAGCGTTTTGAGATTTTGGATTTAGGGGTGCTATTGAGCAGGGTTTCGATATTCGGGGGATTTCGAACGCGAGTGGATCGCCCTTATGAAGGCGAGAAGGTGTTGGGGATGTTCTGGGAACACAACTTTCGCACGATTCCGTTTGAGTTGGTCGGCTGGCGGTGGGCTGCGGAGCGCAATATTGGTTTGATTGTTCACGGCGGGCACGGGCGCACGTGGTTTGGAGATCGGACGCTATTGGATTACGCGCCGCAATATACAGACGGTTTTCACCACGAATTGGGTGTGTCGATTAACGGGCTGTTTAATTTATTCCGATTGGATTTTTCAAAGCGTTTGGATGCGCCGGGATTTTTTGTGAGTGTTGGGTTTGTGCGGTTTTGAGGGTGTGGTGGATAACACATCATCTTCGCCCCTTGTCAGATACATTGACAAGGGCCTTTTTGGTTTATAATATTGTCGCGGTTTTTTGCGGGATTTACACTTTAATGTAAAGGAGTATCATGGCCAGTAATGTCATTCTCATTTTTGGCGATCAGTGGCGCGCACAGGCGTTTGGTTATGCCGGCAATACCTGTGTGCAGACGCCGAATATCGACCGTCTCGCGTCTCAAAGTATCAATGCGACACACGCGGTTTCGGGGTGTTCGGTTTGTTGCCCGGCGCGGGCGTCTCTGCTGACGGGGCAATATCCGCTCACGCATGGCGTTTTTGTCAATGATGTGCATTTGAGCGATAGGGCTGTTAGTCTGGCACAGGCTTTTAAGAATGCGGGATACGATACCGCTTATGTCGGCAAATGGCATGTGAATGCAAATGGGCGATCCAATTATATTCCGCCCGAAAATCGGCAGGGGTTTGATTATTGGAAGGTGCTGGAGTGTACGCACAATTACAATAATTCTTTTTATTATGCCAATGATTCCGACGAGAAGCTCACATGGGAGGGATACGACGCGATTGCACAGACGCGCGATGTGCAAGAGTACATCCAGAATCGCGATTCGGAGAATCCCTTTTTGCTTGTGCTTTCATGGGGGCCACCGCACGCGCCTTACGAGACTGCGCCGGAAAAATACCGCGCGATGTATCGTCCCGAGGATGTGCCTTTGCGCGAGAATGTGCCGCCAGAATCCGAAGCAAATGCCCGAGAATGGATTGCGGGATACTACGCCCATTGTACTGCGCTGGACGATTGTATGGGCGATTTGCTCCAGACACTTGATGATAAGGGTATAGCCGACGATACGCTTTTGCTCTTTTTTTCGGATCACGGCGATATGCTCGGTTCACAAGGGAGTGCGAAAAAGCAACAGCCCTGGGAGGAGTCTATTCGCATTCCGTTTTTGTTGCGATGGCCGGCGCAATTTGGATCGGAGGGTCGCGAGATTTCTGATCCTATTGATATTCCCGATATTATGCCTACGCTTTTGGGGCTTTGCGGGATTGATGTTCCCGATACGGTTGAGGGGCTGGATTTTTCGGATTATCTTATGGGAGGTGAGAATCCTTCTGATGGTGCCGCGCTTTTACAATGTCCGCAGCCTTTTGGGCAGTGGACGCGCGATAGGGGCGCGCGTGAGTATCGCGGCTTGCGGACGGTGAAATATACGTATGTTCGCTCACTTGATGGGCCGTGGTTGCTCTATGATAACGAGGCTGATCCCTTTCAGTTGAATAATCTCGTTGATGATCCCGAATGCGCGGATTTGCGCCGCGATTTGGACGTCTGGCTCCAGCGCCGCCTCGATGAGGGGGGCGATGAATTTCTGCCTGGGGCGGACTATATTCGACAATGGGGATATACGGTGAATGAGAGCGGTACTGTGCCTTATACAAATTAATCTCTGGAGTGAAAATGAACCGCGGTAAAAATGTTTTGGGCGAGGAACTCAAAAATTGTTGTACCGATCCTATGACGGGTTTTTTTAGAGATGGATGTTGTCGCACGGGTCCGGGCGATTTGGGATTGCATATTCTCTGTGCGGAGATGACGGAAGAGTTTTTGGCTTTTTCCCAGTCTGCGGGCAATGACCTGAGTACGCCTGTGCCTGAATTGCGCTTTCCCGGCCTTGTGCCGGGTGATCGCTGGTGTTTGTGTGTTCAGCGCTGGGTTGAAGCTCTCAATGCGGGTTTTGCTCCTCCCGTTTATCTTTCGGGGACGCATATTTCCACGCTTGAGTTTGTCGATTTGGACACGCTGAAGGAATATGCACTGGATGATGGAGATCCTTTGACATGATTGAAAAAGCCACTCTTCAAGTCCCGCGTCGTCGCTGGGGCAAAACAGAACTTTCTATTCCTGTTATTCCCTTTGGTACGCAGGGGTTTGGCAACAATTTTGGCTCTGTTACCGATGATGAAGCCGCAGATCTCATTCGGTTTGCGGTGGATATTGGGGTTAATCACTTCGATTGTGCGCGGTGTTATGGCGATTCGCTTCGAAAGCTCGGTCTTGCGATTAAGCAGGGCGTTGTCGAGCGCGGTGAAATCATTATTAGCGGGCGCGTTTGTTGCCATAGTGCCGCGAAGTGGGGGGGCTATGGAGATGGAGACCCGGATTACTCAACGGAGCACGCGCTTGCCGATATAGAAGACCAGCTCGATATTCTGGGGATTGATCACTTCGATGTGCTTTTTATTCACGATCCGTGGAGTATCGAGGCTACGCTGGTTTCGGGGGGTACGCTCGAGGGATTGGAAAAGGCGCGGGAACGGGGGTGGGTCAATTTTATTGGATACGGGATGCGGCCCCACGATTTTCACCTGGCGCAGATCGAATCGGGGCGCACGGATTGTTTTCTGTGTTTTGGGGATCACAATCTTTTGCGGCAGACCATTAGCGAAGATATTTTGCCCGCTGCTGCGGCGCGCGATCTGGGCGTGATGAATGGCTGGTCGATTATGCGCGGTTATCTCACGGGTGTGCCAGTGGAAAATTTTGTGCCCCGCGACCGCTGGCGAGAAGATCACGAGCGCGCCGAGAATATGCGTCTGTGGTGCGAAGATCGCGGGTACGACTTGCTCGAGCTGACTTTGCAATTCTGTATTCGTGAGACCCGCATCCACGGCAATCCGCTCGGTAGTCTGAATAAGGCGCAACTCGAAGCCAATGTGCGCGCGGCGTGTGCAACGGTTTCCGATGAGGTGTTTGAAGAGTTTTTCGCCGCAGGGATTTAGACGATAAAAAGCGCGAATAGACGAATAGACGAATGGCAATACACACTGATTTTGGGAGGATGGGTGGGGTTCGTAGATTCGCAGATTCGCAGATTCGTAGATTCGCAGATTCGCAGATTCGTAGATTCGCAGATTCGTAGATTCGCAGATTCGCAAAGGAGATTATATCGCCCATGAAAATGCACACGTATCAACCCGCACATCTTCACGCGCTTACGAGACGTTTGTTCGAAGTTTCTGGTGCGACACCTGATATCGCATGTATTGTGGCGAAGATTCTGGTGAATGCCAATCTCGCCGGTCACGATTCTCACGGCGTTCTCCGCATCCCTTTGTATCTCACTAATATCTCCGAGGGGGGGATGAATCCGGCGGCTGAACCGACTACGGTGCGGGAATCGGCTACTACACTGGTTCTGGACGGCAACGGGGGGGTGGGGCATCTTACGGCTTATCGCGCGGTCCATCAGGCGATGGAAAAAGCGCGAACTTCTGAAATTTGTTCGGTTTCGTTCACGCGGGTTGCCCATATTGGGCGGCTGGGAGAATATGTCGAGATTGCCACGCGCGGGGGTTTTATCGGTATTTGCATGGTTGGTGGGGGTTCGCCCAATACGATGAAAGTTTTGCCTTTTGGGGGGAGGAAAGGGAGTCTGGGTACCAATCCCATTGCGGTGGGCGTTCCCACGGGCGATGAGGCACCTTTTGTAATCGATTTTGCCACTTCTATGGTCGCCGAGGGCAAGCTCCAGGTCGCGCGAAGCAAGAATGCGTCGATTCCCGATACTTTTATTGTGGATAAGAATAATAATCCGTCAACCAATCCCCTCGATTTTTACGATGGTGGATTTTTGCGTGCTTTTGGAGAGCACAAGGGCTACGCGCTTTCGCTGATGGTCTGTTTGATGGGGCTGCTTTCAGGAGCCCAAAGGGAGGGCCGGCGTTCTGGAGGCGCGTTTATGCAGGTTATCGATATTAGCGCGTTTACAGATTTGGACAGTTATCAGCAGGATATTCGCGCATTTTTAGATGCGATGAAGACGACCGAACCCGCCGATGGGGTAGATGAAGTTCTGGTTCCGGGGGATTTTGAGTACCGCAACCGCAAGCACCGCCTCAAACATGGTATTGAGATACCCGGTACGATTAACGAGCAAATTGGCGAATGGGCAGATCGCCTCGAGGTACCTGTAGATGGTAGTATTGTGGAGGATGAGGATAGGATGCATTATCAGAGGTGAATGCACAAAGAGGAAAAAATAAAAGGGGTGAGACCGGTTGGTGGTTTCACCCCTTTGTGTTTTTGGAAAGCACGAATAGACGAATAGACGAATAGACGAATAGACGAACTCCACTCCACCCCTGAAGTCGTTACGATCGCCGATTCGTTGATTCGTTGATTCGTTGATGAACTGCTGGCGCAGTTGTACCCCGTTCCGCTGATTCGTTTAATCCGCCGCGTCGCTGTGATCCATGGAGCAGAATGCCTGATAGTCCATGAGTTCGGTGATGGTCGGGTTGTCGCCACATACAGGGCAATTTTTGTCGCGGCGAATTTTGAATGTGTTGAAGTTCATTTGCAGGGCGTCGTACATCAGCAAGCGGCCGATGAGTGGATCCCCCTGACCGAGTATGAGTTTGACAACTTCTGTGGCCTGCACGAGGCCAACTGTGCCGGGCAGAACACCCAGCACGCCTGCTTCGTCTCACGACGGTGCCAGGTCTGCTGGCGGTGGCGCGGGATAGAGGCAGCGGTAGCAAGGCCCCTCACCGTCGCACGTGTACACCGTGACCTGACCTTCAAAGCGGAAGATGCTGCCATCCACGATGGGTTTTTTTAAGAAGACACACGCATCGTTGACGAGATAGCGCGTTGGGAAGTTGTCGCATCCGTTGACGATGATGTCGTATTGGGGAAGGATGTCCATGATGTTGTCGGATGTGAGATAGTCGGTGTGTGGCACCACATCGCAGCCGGGGTTGATTTCTTTGAGGGTCTCGTAAGCCGAGATGGCTTTGAGACGACCCAGGTCAGATGTGCCGTGCAGTATCTGGCGTTGCAAGTTGGTGACATCGACGATGTCGGCATCGACGATTCCCAGTGTCCCAATGCCAGTCGCGGCCAGATAAAGTCCGGTTGGGCTGCCCAATCCGCCTGCGCCAATGAGCAGCACTTTGGCGTCGAGGAGTTTGCCCTGTCCGCGTTCTCCCACTTCGGGGATGAGGAGGTGACGGGAGTAGCGCTGTACTTCGGCTTTGTTGAGCGCGCGGTCGCGGTCAATGTGGAGATCGGCATTTTGCCACGCGTCGATGTCGCCCTGGATATACGCGACGTCGGAATAGCCCATGTCTTGAAGTGCCTGTGCGGCCAATGCGCCCTGGCCCTGAGCACCATAGACAATGATTGCGCGGTCGCGGTCATTGTCCATGCTTTCTATGCGGAGTTCGAGAAAGCCACGCGGTACGTTTTCCGCGCCGGGGATGTATCCTTCGATATAATTTTCGCGCTCGCGCACGTCTATGAGCAGCGTGCCATTTGCGTTGATTTTCTCCTGTGCGCGTTCTGGAGAAAGTCCCGTGGTGCTGGCTTCTGCCTGTGCGACGAGCATTTCATAAGTTGCACTCATGGCGTCCCTTTCGGGTTGGTGTTTGGATTTGAGTGATCACGGGGATTTAATGTAAGGTATTTTTTTTCATTCGCAAGCCCGAAAAGTTAGACAATTGTGATTTCGGGCAGGTCGCTTTCTCTTTCTTCCAGTGCGTTGGCAATGCGCCGGGCGATTTCGGGGAAAGCATTGTTTTCACCTGTTGCGATGGGCGCACCCGTGTCGCCGCCTTCGCGAATGTTGGGCTGGATGGGGATTTGTCCGAGTAGGGGCAGGCCAAATGCATCGGCGATGTGTTGACCTCCGCCTTCGCCAAAGAGGGGGGTGTGGTCTCCGCAACACGGGCAGAGAAAATAGCTCATGTTTTCGACAATGCCGAGGATGGGGACTTCGACTTTGCGGAACATTTCTATGCCGCGATGTACGTCTTCCAATGCGACATTTTGCGGGGTGGTGACTATGACCGCACCGCTGAGGGGCACGGTTTGGGCAAGGGTGAGTTGTGCGTCGCCCGTGCCGGGGGGGAGATCGACGACGAGGTAGTCGAGTGCGCCCCATATCACGTCAACTATGAATTGCTGTATCATTCTGCCCACGATGGGACCGCGCCATATTATGGGGGCATTTTCTCCGGCGATAAGGCCGAGAGACATGAATTTGACATTGTGATTTTCAAGGGGCAGTATTTTTTGGCCCATGGACCTGGGTTGCGCCGTGCTGCCCATCATGATCGGCACGTTGGGTCCGTAAATATCCGCGTCGAGCAAGCCGACCGTTGCGCCCTGCTTGGCGAGCGAGACCGCGAGGTTCACGCTAACTGTTGTTTTTCCCACGCCGCCTTTGCAACTGGATACTGCGACGATGTTTTTGACTTCGGGTAAGATTTCGGGGCGTTGGGGTCGGTCTGGTGTTGGCATGGTGGCTCCGGGGATGTTTAGTAGTTTGGCGATATTTCGCGCAGGCGATTGACTTCTTTAATCACGCGTTCTGCAACATAATCAATTTCTACTTCGGTGTTGAATCGGCCAATGCCAAAGCGTATGCTGCACTGTGCCATGTCATTGCTGACACCAATGGCTTTGAGTACGTAGGATGGTTCGAGAGATGCGGATGTACAGGCTGAACCAGATGAGAGGGCTACGTCTCGCAAGCTCATGAGCAGGCTTTCGCCATCTACACCGGTAAAGCTGATGTTGAGGTTGCCCGGCAGGCGTTGTTCGGGGTGGCCGTTGAGTTGTATCTGGGGCAGCGCGTTGAAGAGGTGGTTTTGCAGGCGATGGCGCAAGTTCTGGCTGTGTTTTGCTTCGGTTTCGATATGTTTTTGTGTGAGCGCGCAGGCTTCTCCCAGGCCCACAATGCCCGGTACATTGAGCGTGCCAGAGCGCATGCCTTTTTCATGGCCTCCGCCGTCTATTTGGCCGACGAGGCGAACGCGCGGACGGCTGCGCACATAGAGCGCGCCTGCGCCTTTGGGTCCGTAGAGTTTGTGGGCGGAGATGGAGAGCAGGTCGATGTGCATGGCTTCGACGTCGAGCGGGTACTTGCCAATGGCCTGTGCTGCATCTGTGTGAAAATAGATGTTTTTTTCACGGCATATTGCCCCGATTTCTTCAATGGCCTGGCAAGTGCCGATTTCGTTGTTGGCCGCCATGATGGAGACGAGTGCGGTTTTGTCTGTGATGGCGTTTGCGATGTCTGATGGGTCGGTAATACCGTGTGAATCTACGGGTAAGACTGTGACTGAGACGCCGTCGCGTTCCAGGGCGCGGCAAGAGTCGAGTACGGCGTGGTGTTCGGTGGCTTGTGTGATGATGTGCGGTGTTTTGGCTGCGGCGACCACGCCTTTGATGGCGAGGTTGTCGGATTCTGTGGCGCCACTGGTAAAGATGATGTCTTTGGGCTGTGCGTTGATGAGGCTGGCTATTTGTTCCCGCGCGAGATCAACGGCATCTTCGGCATGCCACCCAAAGGTGTGTGTGCGACTGGCGGCATTGCCAAAGCGATCTTTGAGATAGGGCAACATCGCGTTGAGTACCCGTTCATCTATGGGTGTGGTGGCGTTGTTGTCGAGATATATGGGCAGTTGGATAGGCATGAAGAAGTGAAAAGTGTGAAGTGTGAAATCGTGTGGTTGGGCAGGGTTCGTCTATTCGTTGATGAACTGGCCTGAGAGGCGGCCAGTTATACACCGTTCCGTCTATTCGCGTTTTTCTGAATATACCCGATTTCGCATTGGCGTCAATTACTCAAATAGAGCCTGGACAAAGGTTTCGGGGTCAAAGTCATCCAGGTCCTCAATGTCTTCTCCCAGGCCAACATAGCGCACGGGGAGGTCGAGTTCATCGGCGATGGCGATGATTACGCCTCCTTTGGCGGTGCCGTCGAGTTTTGCCAGGACAAGGCCCGTGAGTTCAACGGTGCTGTGAAATTGTTTTGCCTGTATGACGGCGTTTTGTCCGGTGGTTGCATCGAGTACGAGCAGGGTTTCGTGGGGGGCACCGGGCATGGCTTTGGCGACGACGCGGCGGATTTTTTTGACTTCTTCCATGAGGTTGATTTTGGTGTGCAGGCGGCCTGCTGTGTCGATGAGTACGACGTCGATGTCGCGTGCTCTGGCTGCCTGAATGGCGTCGAATGCCACGGACGCTGCGTCTGCGCCCGGTTGGTGTTGCACGATGTCAGATCCCGTGCGGTTGGCCCAGATGCCGAGTTGGTCAATGGCTGCTGCCCGGAATGTGTCTCCCGCGGCAAAGAGTACTTTTTTGCCTTCGCGGCTGAGTTTGTGAGCCATTTTGCCAATGGTGGTGGTTTTGCCCACGCCGTTGACACCTACGACGAGGATAATGTGGGGTTTGGTTGTGATTGCGATAGATGGCGCAGTGTCTGAAGGCAGGAGGATTTTGCGGATTTCTTCTTCGAGAAATTCCTGGACTGCGGTTTCCGGATTTTCAACGGGTTCGCCGGTTTCAAAGCGTTCGCGCAATTGGTCAATTATGCGAAGGGTGGGTTCTACGCCAACGTCTGCTTCGATGAGAATTTCTTCAATTTCTTCAAGGGTTTCTTCGTCGATTTTAGGGTGCCGCCGAATGACTTCGCGGATTTTTTGTACCATGCCTTCGCGGGTTTTGGTCAGTCCCTTTTTTAGTTTGTCGATTAATTTATTGAGCATGAAAATTCCTTAATGTTTGCACAGAGGAGCAGGAGTTGTTACGATAGGGCAATAGATACACAAAACGGATTTTTTTGACAAAAAAAAGACCGTTTGTCAGGA
>VXRD01000018.1:0-22025 GCA_009838845.1 Gemmatimonadota bacterium
GGTTTATAGTATTTCCTCTTTATACCGCACAACTTAAGTAAGGAGAGGTGTAAAAATGAAGTTCAAGAGAAAATCTATTATTGGATTGTTGGCAACGATGGGAATTGTTTTCGCGGGGATTGGTTTTGTTTATGCCCAAACCGCAGCAGATGTGGATTATGATGGCGATGGCGTAGTTGGGGTTGGCGATTTCTTGTTGTTTGTCGCCAGATTTGGGACCAATCAGGGCGATCCGAATTATGAGGCAGAATACGATCTGGATGGTGACGGACAGGTGGGTGTGTCAGACTTTTTGGTGTTCTTTGGGTTTTTCGGTCAAAGTGCTGTTCCCAACGATGCACCGGTATTGCAGCGGATTGGCGACCAGGGTGTGCCAAAAGGCGGTACCCTGACCCTGGAGTTGGTCGCTTCGGATCCGGATGGAGATAACTTGACTTACTCGGTGAGCGGTAATCCGGCGGGATCGTCGCTGTCGGGAACTACTTTCCTTTGGACGCCGACGAGCGAGTCTGAAACGCATCGGGTGACGTTCACAGTAAAAGACGGCAAAGGTGGGACGGATACCGAGACGATCACTCTCAGAGTCGTGGAGTTCCAGTTTAAGTTGATTGGACACCGGATCCAGACCGAGTTGCCCAGCTTTGTCAATATTCTGTTCCAGGTAATTGATTCCGATAACTGGGGTGTGAGTTCTTTAAGCACTAACCACTTTGAAGTGCGCGAGAACGGTCAGCCAGTGTCCCCCACCGAGTCGAAGATGCACGTTCGCAAGCGGGAGGCCATTACCCAGAGTTATACGGTCAGGACAGTTCTGATGCTCGACACCAGCGCGAGCGTAGAGCCGCATCTGGCGCAGATTAAAGAGGCAGCCATCACTCTGGTAAAAAACATGACCAATCAGCAAGAGATCGCCTTATACGAATTTTCTGAGGAGCCGGTGCTTTTGCAGAATTTTACGAATGATGTAGATGCCTTGATCAGGGCGATCCAGGGGATCCGTTTGGGTTTTGCGACCACCAACCTGTACGGTAGTGTTATCGCCGGAAGTGCACGGTGGTGGGATGCTTTTACGACAACTGGCGTACAGCAGGGGGTTATGATCATTCTGACCGACGGGAGCGACACGCAGGGATCTCATACTCTGTCAGAGGCACTTTCGGCGCGGGGAGATAAGAATATTTATACGATTGGTCTGGGGAACGAGATTGATCCGGAAGTTCTACAGGAAATTGGCAACGCCGGGTTTTTCCAAATCACCGACGTAAGCAAATTATCTGCCCAACTGACGGCTCAGTTTGTCGAGATTCAAAGTAGGATAGCTTCGTTCGCGGACAGCTTTTACTGGTTGAAGTACCTGAGTCCTAAGCGTGGAGATAGGGCTCATGAACTGGAGTTGAGCGTGAAGGGAAATCAACTCAATTCCACGATTGAAGGAGAGTTCTACAGCAGGGATTTCTGTTCGGTGCGCCAGGGTGTATATGTCAACTATTCGCCGTGTTCCGATTCCGATCCTGAAGGGGTCAAGGATCTGCAGATAACCAGGGGCGATACGGTGCGCCTCCAGGCAGTGACGTATCCGGGAGCCGAGACTCCACAGTATAGCTGGGAGTCAAGCAATAGCGATATCGTCGTGATCGAGCCAGACCCGGTTGATGCGTCGGTGGCGTGGGCTATTGCGGTTGGGGATAGGGTACAAATAGTTAATTCGTTAGAGGTGTGGCCGATTGCGGTTAGGGACACCTTGCGGACAGCGACTCTAAGGGTGTTTGACCAATCGAATAGGTTGGACAGGCAGGTGGAGGTGGAGGTGAGAGGAGAGGTGCGGTTGGAGTTACCTACACACTATTTTCCACTGCCGGGGGGCGCATCGCTGGAGATGATATGGATAGAGCCGGGAACATTTCATATGGGATCGTTGGAGGGGCTTTGGGATGATGAAGGACCAGTGCATGAGGTGACAATCAGTCAGGGATTCTACTTGGGGAAGTATGAGGTAACGCAGGAGCAGTGGGAGTTAGTGATGGGTACGCGTCCCTGGCGACGTCAAGATCATTATGTGCGTTCTTGGCCGAGTTATCCTGTCGTGTATGTATCGTGGGAGGATGCTCAGGAATTTATCAGTCGTTTGAATGCGTCGTTGAGTAGAAATTTGTACCGTTTGCCAACAGAGGCAGAGTGGGAGTATGCGTGTCGGGCTGGGACAACGACGCGCTGGTCTCATGGAGATGCCTGGGCTCAATTGCAGCATTATGCGTGGTATAATGAGTCGTCTTTTTATGAGTCTGGTCATATAGTAGGACGAAAGCGAGCGAACCCCTATGGATTGTATGACATGCATGGTAATGTATCGGAGTGGGTGCAGGATTGGTATGATCGTGATTATTATCGTTCTTCTCCATCAGTGGATCCGCAGGGTCCGTTGTCAGGTTCGAATCGCGTTATCCGGGGCGGCAACTTCGACAGCTTCGACTCGGATGTGCGGTCGGCGAGTCGCAGCAGCGAGTGGCCCGGCGGTCGCGGCTCCCGCCTCGTTGGGTTTCGCCTTCTGAGACAGGCTCAGTAGCTCTTTTCTCTTTAACGCTTTAACGTTTTGGGCCTTATCCCCCGGTCTCGTTACTTGGTGAACTAGCTTGGGGAACGGCCAGTTGTACACCTACCGCTGCGATGTAGGCTCCGCCTGTGCCTACGAGGAAAGGGGAGACGAGTTGCGTGGTTCGTGTGTGCGGTTTTTGTCTTGGGGATAAACTGGCGTGAGCGCAATGCCAAGCATGTAGTTGTCTGAATCAGGATGGAAGGATGATCAGGCTGAGGATGGTATCCTGACCGACCTGATGGGCATTTCGCTGCAGATTGAGGGAAATGTTTGCCACTATTGATTGAGATTACATGATCGGTCACGCACACGATGGAGAGAATCGCTTATTTTAAAGACAAATCCTGACCAATAGGAGGTATTCGCATGAATGGAATAATGGGAATAATAATAGGAATTGTTGTCACTATAGGGGTAGCTTGGGGCTTCTACTATCTCCAAGGAAAGAGGGATAAAGAGCTAGCTAACACAAAGGAAATAATGGGTCTTTTGGTTGAGGTCAAGAATAATGTCAGACTCGGATTGGCTATCGTAATAGTTACCATTGGATTGGGTTTCACATTACTCCTGATCCACGACGGAGACAAGAATTCTGTTCAATCACCGATCGAAAACAACAAGGTTGAGGTCAGTGCAATCCCGGACTCAATCCAAAAAAAAGAAAAGGAAAAGGACTTCTTTCACTACAAAGACCGCGGCTTGGCCGAACGCCTGAGTGACGAGCTATCAGACACTCAGGCGCAAGGGAACGACGAGAGTATGGAACAGCGGACGAACCGCCTGAATCGCGTAATTGAGGATAATCCCCTTATTGCAGACCTTCGTGATCGGGCTCGACAATACAAACCTCCATTTCAGTATATCGGAACTCCAGTCCAGGTCGGAATCCCAAGCGGAAATCGGCCTCAATCACGTACTGTTTATGTAGCCTTCGAAAGCGAATTCGCCGGAAGAGTTGTTGAAATCAGGAATCCCAAAAACGAGAAGCACCTGACGTTGCGAGCAATAGGCGCATTCCATCACACGACCTCGGTAGACTTCCAGATGAACAGGCGGCAAGCGATATATCTATTTGGTCGCGTCAACACGACAGCCAAGGCAGTGGCATTCATTCTTCCGCCATCGACACAACCCAAAGGCATTTCAGAGCACCAGTCATTTGCGCCGCTGGACGAACCAAAGTCTCAGTAGAATAGCGGAAAGCGCGATGGCGGAGAACTGTGGCCTAAATCTAGGATACGGTCGGAGGCCAAGTTTCCGTTCAGAACCAAGAACCATTGATTGTTTCGTACCACAGCAAAAGCCCGACTTGATTAGAACAGGCCGGGCTTTTGCTTTTGTGAATGCTGTTTAAGGGACAAGATTGGGAGATCGCATCACTCATCTAACATATCCTAAAATGCCTCCAGACTAGACACCTAGACCGCCGTGCGGAGCAACTGCTTGAGGCGTTGTTCAAAACTTGAATTTTAGAATCACCTTTTGACGTGACAGATGCTGGTATAATCCCTACATTTATTTTGCTGCCGGAAGAGTCACAATCCACAAAAGAGGAAAAGATGAACCATTCGAGCGGACTCGATCCTGTTATAGAGTTGTACAAAAAGGACGTCGATCGAACACTTATTCGCAAGAATCTCAAACTTTCTCATGAGGAACGGTTGCAAAATGCGATGGAACTTCAACGTTTTGCACAGGAGTTGAGAAAAGCTGGGCGTCGTGTTAAGCGAGCAGCAGGCAGACCCAAAGATCTCGAAACAATTTCAGAACTTGAAGCTATTCGAGAAGAGGAACAAAATGAGGAGTGATTTTCTGCCTATTTTACACATTTGAGTCAAAGGGGTTTACCAATCGTACAAAAAGAATGCCCTGGCATAGTTGATGCCGGGGCATTTCTATTAATAGCTGTTTGCGACCGCGTGCGTGAAAGTCATTGACAAGGCTGGAGAGCCGTCCATAATTTTGATCCGTGAACGCGAAACGTTACAAATAGTTATCCAAAGGAGACACCATGGAACCCTGGTCTTTTCTCCATATCTGCGATATGCAGCCCGGTTCGCCCCGGTCCTTTCGGTTCAATCAGCGAAATATGGACAATTGGCAGACGGCTTACCGACAGATTCAAGGTATTACCGATGTCGATCTGATGCTCGTGGGTGGCGATCTCACGCGGGATGGGGCGCTCCACGATTTTGAGTACGAAGTTGCCAAACGAGAACTCGATGCTTTGCCTTATCCGCATTATGCGATTCCGGGCAATATGGATACGTGCAACAAGCATACGGATAAAAATGGTGCTACCGGACGCGAGGATATTCGCCTGAATGTCACCGCCGAGCAACTGGATCGGTTTGTGCCCTTTTTCGGCGATTTTCCCTGGAGTTTTGTACACAAGAATGTGCGCTTTAGTGGATTTTATGCGGCTGTGGCTGGTTCGGGGTTGCCACATGAGACGCGTATGTGGCACTGGCTCGAAAGTGAGTTGCCGTCTCTTCCCCGCGCGGCGCATCACGTCGTGACGATGCACTATACTCTTTTTATGGATACGCTTGACGAACCCAAATGGGATATTACAAAAGCGGACGAATATAGAGACTGGTATTTTTCGATTGATCCGCCACACAGACAGCGCATTTTTGAGGCTTTTAAAGAGTCCGATGTGTCCATTGTTCTGAGTGGACATATTCACTGCCGCCGTCCGCCCCAGGTTGTTGAGGGTATTTCTTTTTACCGCTGCGCAGGTATAGCGATGCCTCAGGCGGCCGACCGATGGGATGATGGCGATCCTACGTTGGGGTTCTATCGTTTTGACGTGACAGATGCTGGGATAACCCCTACATTTATTTCTTTGACCGAGGAGTCGCAATCTAACGCGGGATATGGTCCAGGGGGACATCCCCGTCCTGAGGAACGCGATTATTCTCTCGCGTGGGAGAAATGAGGAGTGTCTTATGTCTGTTTTACATATTACGTCACCTGTTGCCCCTCCTGAGTGGGCACTTTTGCAACGCGAACTGATGCGCGCGCAGGCTACGGCGTGCGAGGTTTTTTATCATCGGTATTTCGATAGTCGGGGGTATCTCAAGTGCATTCCGCGGTGGGGGGGTAATGATGGGCCAGATGATGCGATAGAGAATCTTACCGGGTATTCGATGGTGCATACGCTGGGTGGCCCAACGCATATTCTCGATCTTTACAAGCAGGCGTGGGAAGGGCATATCGAACAGTATTCCGAGGCGAAGACCGAGGTTGTGCCTATCGGGCGTGACGGTATGTATTACAAGGAGTTTCCCGCGTGTTTCGACTGGTTCCACCACGGGGAATCGCTCACTATTTTTAATTTGCAGGGTTTGTCCGATCCGCATGAGGTTACTTTTGGTCATCGCGTGCGTCGCTACGCAGGTTTTTATATGGATGAAGATCCCCAGGCGAAGAATTACGATCCCGAGCACAAAGTAATCCGTAGCCTTTTCAATGGCAGTCGGGGACCTTTGTTGCGAAAAGCCACGGGTCTCGATTGGGCAGGGGATCCCTTTGAGGTCGAGGGGCGGTTTCCCGCGCCGCGCCACGGTGAGCGCAATTTTGAAGAGATGCTTATGCATTTTGAAGATTATACCGATGTGATTGGCGATCATCCCCTGAATCTGGCGGCGACTACGCTGGGTCTCAATGCTTTTGCGCTGGCTGGTGAGGAGAAATACCGCTCATGGTTGCTGGGATACGTGGATGCGTGGGCAGGTCGCGCGGCTGAGAATAACGGTATTATCCCGTCCAATATCGGTCTTGACGGTACGATTGGCGGTGCATGTGATGGCAAATGGTATGGCGGCTGTTACGGATGGGGATTTACCGTGGTTGTGCCGCAAACGGGGGATCTGGCTAACCGCAATTCCATAGCACGCGGTGTTGCGGGGTTTGGCAATGCTTTGCTTATGACGGGTGACCAGAAATATCCCATTGTCTGGCGCACTATGATCAATGCGGTGAATAGCAATAGCAAGGATGTCGATGGGGAAATACAATATCCGCATATGCACGGGGATGATGGGTGGTATAGCTATAGCCCCCAGCCCTTTAATCAGGGTGCGCTCGATGTGTATTACTGGACAATGGATGATGCCGATCTTGAGTACATTTCCGCAGATCCATGGATAGACTATCTGCGAGGAGATAATCCCGATCATCCTGCGCGTACTTTGCGAAATGCTTTGAGCGCGATTCGCGGGAAGATGGAGAATGTGCGCAATGATACGTCTTCTACGGATACCCGGTTGTCCGACGATCCATTGCCGTACAATCCCGCAACTACTGTGAATGCGCTTATCCAACTCCAACTGGGTGGTTTGGCACCGCGTCACGGCGAACCCCTGCATTGTCGCGTGCGTTATTTTGATCCCGAGAATCGCCGTCCTGGATTGCCGGCGGATGTGGCGGCTCTCGTCGAATCGCTGAGCGCGGATGGTGTTGTGTTATCACTCGTGAATGTCAATCAGACCGAATACCGCGATCTCATTGTACAGGGCGGTGCTTATGCCGAACACCAGATTATTGCTGCAGAGGTCGATGGCAGTACATCTGATCTCGATGCATCGTGGATGTCCGTTCGCCTTGGTCCCGGCTGTGGCGCGCGACTTACACTTAAAACAGAACGCTATGTCAATTCGCCCACTTTTGCGTTTCCATGGGAGAGATAGATTCAGCAATCAATAAAAGGAGTTTCTTATGTCCAGGATTAATGTTGGTCTTGCCCGCCGCGAAAATCACCGCCAGAATGTGTTTGGTGCTCTCGATCTCATCCGCGATGACGTGGTTCCCAGGCTCGCCGAGCAGGTGATGCTCAAACCCAATTTTCTTTCGTCTAAAAATCAACTGGCGTCTTCTCATCCCGATGCGATGCGAGGGGCCATTGATTTTTTGCTTACCACGCCCAATCCACCGGATGAGATTCTCATTGCCGAGGGGGGTAACGAAGATATTCCGGGAGAGGCTTTTGACAATTTTGGGTATCACGCTTTGATAGAAGAATACGATGTTCCCATTCGGCTCATTGATCTCAATTCCGAGACCCGATGGGAGACTGTGCCGATTCTTCTCGATGACCGCACTGAATACGTTATACATATGCCCAAAACTGTGCTGGATTGTCCTTGCACGATTTCAATGGCGGTTGCTAAGACCCACGATGTCACGGTTGTTACGCTCGCGCTCAAGAATATGATTATGGGAACGATCCGCAAAGAAGACCGCGTTAAGATGCACGGGTTTCCCTCGCATCCAGAACGCTTGCGTCCCAATGAGTCCAAACGACTCAATGTCAATCTTATTCGGCTCGCCAAGTATTTGGCACCGGATATCGGCGTGATCGATGGTACTGTCGGTTTGCAGGGCAATGGTCCCGGGGGGACGGATTCGGTTGATCTGGGCGTTGCCGCGGCGAGTGTAGATGTTTTTGCTGTGGATGCGGTTATGACCAGTGTTATGGGTTTTGAACCCGCGAAGCAGGGGTTGCTCTATTATGCCAATCAACTCGGCATTGGTGTGACCGATCTCAACAATATCAATATTCTCGGAACTGCTATAGAAGATGTTGCCAGGGCGTTTAAGCCGCACAAGTGGATCGAAGAACAACGCCAGTGGCACGAGCCAAATGCCATGGCCGATATTTTTGCGTGATTCAAAATAACAATAAAAAAAACTCCCGAAGCTATAATGTCATAGCTTCGGGAGTTTGGATAGATGCGTGCGGATTTTTAGATATAAAAAATTGTTATCTCCAACTGCTAAGAAATTCGACGCGATTTTTCATGTCTTCTGCGGTTAATTGACTAACAAGCTTCAATAGACACCGCATTCGTTCTCCTACTGAGTAGTGTTGCTGCAGAGAAAGAACCATTCCGGTATGGGATCGGTTTTGAGTAAGCCAGGCATTATGAAGACGACAAAAATCACCGATATTGGAACTATATAACACTCTTTCTTGTGCTGTCGCAAAGCTTAAATGTTTTTCATCTGGCTGTTCAATCATGTCGGCCTCAAGTGCCGTAATAATATCCACATCCCGATCTCTTAAAGCCCGAACCAAAGCCCTATCCATTGAATCCTCATCAAAATAAAAACAAATATTCACAACTTCAGGGTCTGTTCAAATTGCCGAGCTTCTGCTTCTTCAGACGCGATATCGGCTTCTATTTCAGATTGATTGGCATGAAAATAGGCCAATGCCGCCTGCACTTGAGCCAGGGTTAGATGTTCCAAACGGTCCGTGATTTCATCCGGTGTTAATCCCATTTGGTACCATCCCACAATACGTCGAACAGTTACCCCCGTCCCCGCAATGCGAGGTCGTCCTCCTCGTATATCATCCGAGCGGACAATTAGCGTTTCAATATCGGTCAAAGTGCTCATATCGCGATCCTATGGCTTGAAGGAGTTTTTTTGTTCACCTATTGCTCAAGCCAAATATAGTCCATAATCGGAGTTTTTGCAATAAGGTGACGGACCATTTTTCACATGATTTAAGGTTTTTTTCTACTATATTGTCGTTGTTTTTTATTTTGTACAGGAGTTTTTTTTGCCTACTATTGTCCTCATTGGCGGTGGTACTGCCGGGCATGTTACGCCCAATATTGCGCTGTTGCCCGCTTTGCGCGATGCGGGATATGATGTGCATTATGTCGGTACGCGGGACGGTATTGAGAGAGAATTGATCGCACGGGAGGACATTCCTTATTACGCAGTTCCCGCAGGCAAGCTCCGACGCTATCTGGATTGGCAAAATTTTACCGATCTCGCCCGCATCAAGTTTGGGTTTCTCAAGTCGCTGTTGCTTCTCGCCCGTATTAGACCCGATATTGTTTTTAGTAAGGGGGGATTTGTCACGCCGCCTATTATCTGGGCTGCGTGGTTGCTGGGTATTCCCGTGGTGTGTCACGAGTCGGATCTCACGCCGGGTTTGGCCAATAAGCTCGCTCTTCCATTTGCCCGGCGTATTTGTTACGCTTTTGCGGAGACAGCCAGATATTTGCCTGCTGAGAAGGCGGTTCATACGGGTATCCCGGTTCGGACAGAGCTGGGAGATGGAGATGCCCAGAGAGGGCGGGATTTGTGCGCGTTTGCGTCTGGGAAACCCGTTATTCTCATTATGGGGGGGAGTCTGGGGTCGCGTGCGATTAACGCGGCAGTTCGCGCTGCTCTCCCCGAGTTGCTTGTCGATTACCAGATTTGTCATTTGTGCGGGCAGAGCAATCTCGACCCGGCTCTTGAACAGACCGAAGGCTACGCGCAGTTTGAATATGTCGCGGATGACTTGCCTCATCTTTTTGCGGCGGCCGGTTTTATTGTTTCTCGCGCAGGTGCTACCGCGCTCTTTGAATTTCTCTCGCTTCAAAAACCCGCGCTTTTGATTCCCCTTTCCATGCAAGCCAGTCGCGGAGATCAAATCGAGAATGCCGAGGCTTTTCGAAATGCCGGTTATAGTCTCGTGCTTTCAGAAGAGGGGCTTACGCCGGATGTGCTTTGCAAAGCGATTCGCGATTTGTGCGATCAAAGCGATGTGTTGCGTCAGTCCATGTCTGATTGGCGCAGGCGCGACGCTGTTGCGGAGATCCTTTCAATCCTCGCCGATTGTCTGAATAAGAATTGATTACTATGGCACAAGAAAGACATCCATCTGTTGAACCCACCCGGTTTGTAAGAGAAGCTGTTACGCTGAAGTCTATTTTGGTGGGTATTGTGGTCATTCTGCTATCTGATGCCTATATCACATGGGGCATGTTGCATCTGGCTTCTCGTATGAATAAGTCCTATCTGCCGATGGGGCTGTTTTTTGTGTATGTGGTTCTGGTGTTGGCAAATATCGCGTTTGATCGGGCAAAGAGCAGGTGGGCTCTTTCTCAGGCTGAGTTGCAGGTTGCGCTCGGTATGGGATTGATTGGGGCGTTTTTCCCATTTTTTGGTCTGGCGAGTTTTTTGCCTACGGTGATTGCGGCGCCCTTTTATCTGGATACGCCGGAGAATGGCTGGCGGGAGCTTTTGCACGAGCATATTCCCAGGTGGATTGTTTTGCACAATGAGGATGGAGCGGCTACGCTGTTTTACGAGGGGCTTGCACCGCATCAACCGATTCCGTGGGGTGCGTGGGTGGTGCCGATTTTCTGGTGGGGGTCGTTGATTTTTGCAATTGGTTGGCTGACGTTGTGTATTATGGTGATTTTGCGGAAGCAGTGGGTGGAAAATGAGCGGTTGGAATATCCACTGATGAATGTGAGCATTAAGATGGCTGCCGGGTCAGATGATGCGGAGGGTATGGCGCATATGGTTCGGCAGCGGGGGTTTAAGATTGGCTGTTTCTTAGGTGCTATAGCTGTTTTGTGGAATATTGTGACGTTTTTTTATCCTTTGATACCGCGTTTGCCCACAACGCCAAATGCCGCCAGTTGGTTGCGCTGGATGGATGGCGCGCCGACGTTTTGGGTGCAGATCAGTATTTATATTATTGGTTTTGCCTATTTTGCGCGTGTGGAGGCTCTGTTCAGTTTTTGGGTGTTTTTTGTTTTGACGGGTATAGAGATGTCTGTGTTTGACCGTCTTGGCGTGGGGTCTTCTGTTGGGCAAGGGGGGCTGGAGGCGGTTCGGTCTCAGAGTTTTGGCGCGTTTGTGATGATTGTGCTGGTGAGTTTGTGGATGTCGCGGGGTCATTTGAAGGCGGTGTTTCGGAAGGCATTTAAGGGTGATGCTGAGGTGGATGACTCGCGGGAGGTGTTGTCTTATCGCACGGCGGTGTTTGGTCTGGGAATTGGGCTTCTTTTTGTGGGTGGATGGTTGCATCTGGCGGGTATGGAATTGAAGGTGCTGGTGCTGTATATGTTTTTTGCTGTGGCAGCTTATATCGGACTGTCCCGGATTGTGGCTGAGATGGGGTTGCCCTATGCGAATATCTCGGATACGGCGCTGAATTTTGCGCCTATTTATATTTTGGGATCGCGTGCGATTTCAGCGCCTTCTATGGTGAGTCAGGGGTTTATCTATGCGCTTTTTGCCACGACGCGCGGGTTTCTCGGTCCGCCTCTGGCACAGGCACTGAAGCTGACGAGTGGGTTGAAGTTTCGGCGGAATCGCTTGATCGGTGCGATTGCAATTGCATTGGTGTTGGGGTTTTTCGTATCCATCGGCGATACGGTTTATACTGCCTATCGGCACGGCGGATATAATCTGGGGGGGTTGACGAGGGTGGCGGGCGTTCGGAATAATTATCAGAAAGCCGTGACGTGGATCAGAAATCCCCAACCGCCGGATTGGGACAGGCTCACGTTTGCCGGGTCTGGGATGGCGATTGTGTTGTTGTTGACTTTTTTGCGGTACAATTTTATCTGGTGGCCTTTGCCCGCTGTTGGTCTGGCGCTGCAAGGTATGTATATGGCGCGTCGTCTGGTGTTTCCGGTTTTTATGGTGTGGGTTTATAAGTCGCTTATTCTGAAGTTTGGAGGCGTTGCAATGTACCGCAGGGGGCAGCCATTTTTTATTGGTTTGATGGTGGGCTATGCTTTTGCGGTGTTTTTTTCGACTTTGATTGATCATCTCTTTTTTTATGGGCACGGTCACGTCGTGCATGATTTTTGAGAGAAATCGATAGGAGGGAATAATGGAAAAGAAACGGATTAACAGATGTATCGAGCTTCTCGAGCAGGGCGAGTATCTCTATTATACGGGTGCTGGCCCCCTTACGTATGAGAATGGGAAGAAGCAGGCAAAGACGTGGGCGGATTTTTTGATGGTGGATTACGAGCACAGTCCGTTTGATGTGGTTGGTCTCCGCGCGTTTATGCAAGGGCTGGTGGATGGCGGTCCCACAAATTCGGGGCATCGCACGCCAACTGTGTTTGCGACGCTGCCGTCTAATTGTCGTACGGTGCAGGAGGTTCGCGCCAATGCATGGCAGATCAGGCATGTTTTGAGTTCGGGGGTACACGGTATTTTGCATACTCATGCGCGGCAGGCCGATGCGGTGAGGGCGTTTGTCGAGGAGTGCAGGTATCCCTTCCAGACGGCCGGACTGGATCGCGGATTGGTGCAGGGACAGCGCGGGGCGGGGGGACAGGGATATGCTGCGGGTATCTGGGGGCTTAAAGGACCGGAGTACACGCAGGTAGCGGATCCGTGGCCGCTGAATCCAGATGGCGAGTTGATGCTGGGGCTTAAAATTGAGGATAGGGAGTGTGTTGCGAATGCCGAGTATATATGCAAGGTACCGGGTCTGGCATTCGCGGAGTGGGGACCGGGGGATATGGGCATGTCCTACGGTTTTGCCGATGCTCACGATCCACCGTATCCGCCGGTTATGGAGGAGGCGCGAAGTATTGTGAAGGGTGCGTGTGATGAGAATGGGATTCATTTTTTGTGTTCGTGGAAGGATTCTTCGAAGAGTGCGGAAGAGAATATCCGGTTTTTGATGGATTGGGGCGTCAGGATTCTCTCTGGCGGCGGAGAAGATCAGGCGAGAATTGGTCGTGCAATTTCGGGCAGGCAGATGCCTGTGTGAGGGAGGAAGGTCGATGGCAAAGAAGCCCAATATTCTGTTCATTTTTAGCGACCAACATCGCCACGATGTGCTCGGCTGTGCCGGACATCCGCTGGTTCAGACGCCGAATCTGGATCGACTAACGGATTGGGGCATGCGTTTTGAGCGGGCGTGGACGCAGTGTCCGGTTTGTATGCCGTGCAGGGCTACGATGATTACGGGGCGATATACGCATGAGTTGGGGTTTACGTCTAATGTTACGGCTGATCGAGGGGATACGGTTGATGATAGTCCTTTTAAGCCCGCATGGCCGACGATTATGAAGCAGTTGCAGGGCGGGGGGTATGAGACGGCGTCAATTGGCAAGACGCACTATCACGGGCGGCCCGGCTCTCAGGAGGCGGGAGCGCGCGGAGAGCGTTTCGATACGCGGCAGTTTGGGGATTTTGTGAAGGATTTTGGGTGGGATTATGTAATGGAGGAATACGACCGGTATGGACACGTTCAGAGCCATGTGAAAAGTCCGTATATGGATTTTCTCGAGGCGCGGGGTCTCCTGGAGGCGCATCAGGAACAGATCCAGGGGATTTACAGGCTTACGCCCACGCACTGGCGGGGCGAGACGAGTGTGTTGCCGCAAGAATGCGAGTTGTCCAGTTTTATTGCCGATCACGCGATGGATTGGTTGCAGTCGCGCGATTCTGAGAAGCCGTTTTATCTCCATCTGGGTTTTGTGCAGCCGCATGTTCCGCTGATGGATGATCCGATTTGGGCGGCTTATTATGCAGATGCGGATATCGAATTGCCGGATATGACGATGCCGAGTGCCACGAATGAGGTTTGGGCAGAAAAGGTCAAACGGCTCAAGGGGCATTCTCAGGTTCAGACTATGACGGATGATTTTGTGCGCGAAGGCATCAGGCATTATCTGGGTGCTGTTTCTCTGGTCGATCAGAAGATTGGCGAGGTGATTGATACGCTGGATAAGTTGGGGGAACTGGACAATACGTGGATTATTTACAGCGCAGACCACGGCGAGATGCTCGGCGAACACCATTTGTGGGCAAAGCACTGTTTTTACGAGGGTTCGGTTCAGGTTCCGCTGATTGTCAGTCCGCCGGATCGCAAGAGCAGAGGGGTTTGTAGCGATCTCACGCAGTTGATTGATGTGGTTTCGACAATTGCAGAGATTGGGCAGGTGGCACCGCCCGAAGGTGCCCGCGGGCAATCACTATTGCCGATGTTGGAACGCGGTTCTGGGGGGTATGATTACGTGTTTTCGACGATTGAGGATTGGACCGGGGTGCGGAATGAGGACTATCGCTTTACGTTGCATGTTCCAACGGAGACGCCCTGTGAGTTGTACGATCTGGCAAGAGATCCGGGCGAGTTGAATAATTGTGTGGAAGATCCCGCCTATGGGGAGATTGTGGATCAGCTCAAAGCGGTCGTTTTGGACCATCGCGCGGGTTGAGGTCTATACAGATGAGTGAACAGGCAGAGATATTGATTGTTGGCGGTGGGGCAATCGGTGTTTGCTCGGCTTATTATTTAAGTGCTGCGGGTAGAGATGTCGCGCTGGTTGATAAAGGCGATATTTGTTCGGGGTGTTCGTATGGAAATGGGGGGCTTGTTGTGCCGAGTCACAGCATACCTCTGTCCGCTCCAGGAGTGGTGTCTCAAAGTCTGAAGTGGATGTTGAATCCAGAGAGTCCGTTTTATATTAAGCCGCGTTTGGACCGGGATTTGATTTCCTGGTTGTGGCATTTTCGCCGTGCATGTAATGAGAAGCATGTTGCGAGTGCAACGCCTGTTATTCGGGCGATGAATATGGCGAGTGTGGCGTTGTTTGAAGATATGGCATCGCTCGAAGGAATGGATTTTGGGTTTGAGAAGAGGGGGACGATCACGGCGTATAGAACCGAGAAGGGTTTGGCAAAGGCGGTTAAAGACGCACGTTTTTTGTCGGAAATGGGGGTTGAGACACGGGTTCTCAATGCCGATGAGATGGTGGCATTAAATCCGGGTATTCGGATACGGACGCTTGGGGGGATATTTTTTCCTGAGGATGCCCATCTCGTTCCGCACCGCTTTGTGCGTGAGCTGGCGGAGTATGTCGGTGGAAAGGGCGTTCGCATCCATAGGGAGACAGAGGTTCTGGGGTTTGAAATTTCGCGTGGTCGCGTGGTTGCTGTGAAGACGAATCGGGGTGATTTCCAGGCGGAGCACGTTATTTTGGCAGGCGGGTCGTGGTCGCCTGTGATTGCTAAGGATCTTCATATCAATTTGCCCATTCAACCTGCCAAGGGATATAGTATTACTTTTAAGCGACCTGATGTTTGTCCGACAACGCCATTTTCTCTGGGGGAAGCAAAGGTCGGTATTACGCCTATGGGTGATATGCTGCGGTTTGCGGGTACGCTCGAATTGGCGGGGCTTGATTTTTCGATCAATCAGCGGCGCGTGCAGGCTATTCTCAGGGCTGTGCCGGACTATTTTCCCGATTTGAATCCCGATTATCTCGATATGATAGAAATCTGGTGCGGTTTGCGGCCCTGTACGCCCGATGGTGTGCCATTTCTCGGTCGCGCTCCCGGGTTTGAGAATGTGATTGTCGCTGCCGGTCATGCTATGATCGGCATTTCTCTGGGGCCTGTTACTGGGAAGTTGGTGGCAGAATTGGTTTCCGATGAAGTGCCTTCTATTGATCTGTCTGCACTGAAAGTGGATCGATTTGGGTAGGCTGTGTTATTTTTTGAGAGGTGAAATATGGTGAAGATGTTGCTGAGGGATGTTGCGATGTCCGATCTGGCGGAGATTTACGAGCGAAATGCAGATCAATCACCCGCGCCGTATCTCAAGGATGTAGAGGCGGTAGAGCGGGCGAGGGGGTTGGCGAAGAAGAATGGGATGTGGGATGATTTGAGCGAGAATTTGGATGGGAGCCGGGAGATTCCCGTGTTGAAGCGGTCGGCTTTTCGCAATTATCAGCGGGTTGGGGATCGCATTTTGCCACAGACTGTAGCGGGTAACCGCAGGCGTGAGTTGGAGCGGGCAGCGATGGCTTTGTGGCTGGGACATCCCAATGCCGATGTGGATTATTTGCAGGATTTGCTCTGGGCGTATTGCGATGATCACACGTGGGTGATGGCTGCTCACGAAGGTCGGGCTATTGATTTGGGGTCGGCGGGATTGGGTGCTGCGTTTGCAGAAATTTTGCATGTTCTGGGTGGTCAACTCGAAGAAGAAGTGGTAGCGCGCGTTTCGCGGAAGATTGAGGAGCATATTTTTGAGCCGTTCTGGAATTATAGGCATCTGGATTTTTGGAAGACCGTGCGGATGAATTGGAATCACGTTTGCAATGGCGAGATTATTCGCGCCGCGCTGTATCAGATCCAGGATCCCGATGTGCTGGCTCATATGACCCACGCGGCGATTGTGAATTTGACGTATGCGCTGGATGGCTTTACAGATGATGGCGGGTGCGAAGAGGGGCCGGGGTATTGGGAATACGGCTTTGGGCATTTTTTGTACGTGGCCTATGCTCTGTATTTGAAGACCAATGGGGAATTGAATTTGATGGTGGATGAGACGGGCAAGATTCATCGGATATGCCAGTATCCGCTCGCGGCGCATATTCAGGGTGCGTTGCGCTCGACGTTTGCGGATTCGAGCCACGGATATACGGGTGCGCGGTCTGCGATGATTGTCAATGCGTTTTTTGATATGCCCGAACTATACGCCCTGTGCGACAAGCATTCGGATAATACTTTGAAGGTGCGAGATATGCACAGCATGGCGATGTATTCCGGATTTGAGGTGGAGGTAGAGGCGGTTGATCGGGATTATGTTTTGTCCGATTTGGGACAGGCGAAGTTGCGGGGGACGCCCGGGAAAGGGCAGTTGACGCTGATGTGTCTGGCGGGTAATAATGGAGTGCCGCACAATCACAACGATATCGGCAGTTTTATTGTGCATCGCGGGGATGCGCTCTGGTTGACGGATCCCGCGGGTCCTGTTTATAGCCAGAAGACCTTTGGTCCCGATCGCTACGATATTCTGTTTTGCAATGCGCTGGGTCATTCTGTGCCCGTGATCGACGGGCAGTTGCAGCAGCCCGGCGGGGAGTATTTCGGTACGCTGGAGGTAGAGAATTTGAATGGTGAGGGCGAAAAACGCGCGGTGATAGATATGACACACGCGTATCCCGAAGGTACGGTGAAGAGTCTGACGCGCACTTTTGTGCTGGATGGGAATGTTCTGACGATGGAAGATCGCTATGTGTTTGACGGTGTGCCGCAGACGCTTGAGGAGGGGTTTATTACATTTGAGGATGTGCAAGTTGACGGGGATTCGGTTCAGGTTGGTCCCGAAGGCGAGGGTATTATACTTTCTGCGGTGGATACACCGGGTGTGTTTTCGGTCAAGCGGTTTGAAGAGGAGTCAAAAGAAGGGCGCACAGATGAGGTGGTCACGCGCGTGATTTTTACACCGAAAGAACTATCGCAAGATTTCTGTTTGCGGTTTGCGATGGGGTGAGTTTCTGGGAGGATTCAGTTATGTATAGAGCTTCTTATGATGGTAGTAATAAGAAGGTGATGTGGCAGGAGATGTGGCGGCACGAGTTTGAGGATGCTTTGGAGCGCGATCCCGTGGTGATTGTGCCGGTGGGATCTGTGGAGCAGCACGGGCCGCATTGTCCGATGGATGTGGATATTTCGGCGCCGTTCTATATGGCGGTGGCTGTGGCGCAGCGCGTGGATGATTTTCCCGTGATTGTCGCGCCGCCGGTGTGGTCGGGGTTTACGCATTATAATATGGGATTTCCCGGTACGATTAATTTGCGCTTGGAGACGTTTCAGAATTTGCTGGCAGATATTTTTCGCAGTATTTATGCCAATGGGTTCAAGCGGATTATTTCCGTGAATGGACACGGGGGCAATGCCGCGCCCTGTCGCGCTGTTTCATGGCAGGTGGCAGAGGAGAATATTTTTACGCTGTCATTTAGCTGGTGGGATATGGTGGATAAGGAGTTGAGGGAATGGAGTGCGACAAATGAAGGCGTGGGACACGCCGGGGAGTGGGAGACGGCTGTGCAGCTTCACTTGCGCGAACATCTGGTTGATAAGAACCGTATTGATAGCGATGTGACAGGGACAAGGCCGTTTGGCGATGAGTTGTCGTTTGCGGAGTTTGCCGAGCGGAGGCGGGATACGAAAAAGGATACGGGTATTATGGGCGATGCGTTTGCTGCGAGTGCGGAAAAGGGTGCGCGTATTTTTGAACTGGCCTGTGAGCGCCTGGAACAGCTGGTGCGCGAGTATCACGAGTTGCCCGTGCGCGAGTACCGCGAGTTTGGGTCTCACTGTATTTGAAAGAGGGGGTACAACGATGTCAGAGCTAAGAGTGGGGATTATCGGTGCGGGGGGTCACGCACAGAGCCACTTCAGGATGATCCATGACGAGCCGGAAATGGCGTTGGTTGCGGTTGCAGACCTGGATCCAGAAAGATTGGCGCACACGCGAGAAACGCACGGCGTGACGTCCCTTTTTACGGATTACCGGGAGATGATCGAGAAGGTGCAATTAGACGTGGTCTATGTTGTGACCTTTCCGGGACCACTGCCCGACATTGTGATCGACTGTCTGGAGGCCGGGCTGCATACCTCGGTCGAGAAGCCGCCGGGCATCAGTTCGGATCAGACCCGACGGATGATGGAGGCAGAACGGCGATCCAGCGCCAGGGCGATTGTTTCGGTAAACCGGCGGTACATTCCAGAAGTGCTGGCGATTCGGGCCCTGCTGCAAGATCGAGGTGGACCCGTTCATGTGGCGGCGACGTACAACAAGCCGCATATTGGGGACAAGGTCCGGGATGTCGGACATCTTATCCGATTGGACGCGATCCACCATGTGGATCTGTTGCGATGGCTGGCAGGTGACGCTGTCGAGGTTTACTCAGAGGCGTGGTCTGCGCCTTCCCACCCTGCCGAGATGCGCCACAATGCCGTGATCAAGTTCGAAAGCGGCTGCCGGGGCGTGATGATGAGCCACTACGCTGTTGGATACCGCATTCAGCGGTTTGAAGCGCATGCGGAAGACTTCAGCGCGTATGTGGATCTCACGAGTGGCCCCAGGTGTGAGATTTATGCTGACGGAGAGCCGTTCGAGGACGAGCTGGATCTGGAATCGGTCGGCGGTCCCGACTTCAACGAGACCCGACATTTCGTGGCGTGCATAAAAAACGATACGCAGCCGTGGAGCACGCTTGAGGATGCGATCAAGACGATGAGGTTGTGCGAAGCGATTGAGGCGGGACATAAAGGTCAATTGGAATGATTTTTTGGGGTTGGATCGCGGTATGAAGATCGTCGATATAGATACTATTATGATTAATTCTCCTGGCCGCAAGTGGACGATTGTTCGGGTCCATACCGATGAGGGGCTTATGGGTTTGGGTGAAGCCACGTATTCGAATAAGGAACCCGTGGTCTGTGCGGCGGTTGAGCATATGAAACAAGAACTCATCGGTTGCGATCCTGCACGGATTGAGTATCTGTGGTACTATTTGTTTCGGCAATCTTCTCTCAGTGGTATCTGGCGCATGAGCGGGCCAGTGTGGATGAGTGCGCTGTCGGGTATTGATCAGGCTTTGTGGGATATAAAGGGCAAGGTGGCGGGTATGCCGGTTGTGGAGTTATTGGGTGGTGTGTTCCGCGATCGGGTCGAGGTGTACACGCATTTTGGCGGGAGTACGCCAGAGGCGGCTGCGGCGCACGCGCAACGGCTGGTGGAACTCGGTTTTCGGGCACTTAAAGGCGGTATGGGTAGCGATAGTGATGATCAATTTGATCCGTATGTCGAGACGGGCGATCCCAGACAAACAGCCGCCCGTTTTGAGGCAGTGCGCCAGGCAGTGGGTCCCGATGTCAAGCTGTTTATCGATTGTCACGGGCGTTTGACTGTGTCCGGTTGTATTCGTCTGGCACGAGTATTGGAGCCTTTTGGTCTGTACGCGTTTGAGGATCCGGTGCCGCCAGACGATTTAAGTGCTTATCCCAAGGTGCGACACGCTATTAATATTCCGGTGATGGGGTCGGAGCGGCTCAATACGAGGAGCCAGTTCCGCCAGTTGTTGGATCTGGATGGCGTCGATATTGCCCAGCCGGATTTGATGTATGCCGGGGGGATTACGGAGGTACGAAAGATCGCCGCGATTGCCGATACGTACCACGTTCCTATTTCGCCGCACAATACCAAGGGGCCGGTGGGCATTGCCGCGGCAACGCATTTGATGGCGTCTATACCCAATGCTGCGCCTATGGAACTGGTCACGGGTATTGATTGGCGCGATGAGATTATCACTGAGCCGCTGAGAATTGAAGCCGGGTATATATTGTTGCCACAGGGACCGGGCTGGGGCATAGAACTCGATATGGACGGTGTTGAGAAACACCGCTGGCGACCGGGGGATTCACGGTAAAAAATCCCTCTACCAACAGCGCCCCTTCATCGCGGCATGGTCCCCGTATAAAAGCACTAAGGGGCATGTTTGAGCAGCGATCCAGTGGTTTTGTTCTCTCCCAATCAGGAACAAATGTATGTCTCTCGCTCTTAGAGTCATCCGTCTGAAGGCCAGGCAAGTGGTGCGCTTGCGCGGTGGGACAGTTCAAATGAACTGCTATCGCAGTTGTACACCGTTCATTCGCTGTCTTTTTTCGCCTTTTGTCTTTTATCTGTGTCTATCTGCGTTCATCTGCGGATGCTTTTCGTCTGTCAGCTATGCTTCTTCTCCATACGAAGACATGCGGGCACGCGATAGCCTGTATGCTGCCGCAAAGCAAGCATTAAATGTGGGCGAACCGCGCACTGTGCGAATGATCTACTTTTTGCCGAATGACCGCCCGTTTCAGCAAGCAGTGGTTGATTCAATGAAAGTGACAATTCGCCAGATTCAGACCTTCTATGCTGATCAGATGGAGGCACACGGCTATGGTCGTAAGACCTTTCGCTTTGAAACCGATGCACAGGGCGATCCATTGGTCCATCGCGTGGATGGTCAACACCCCGATAGTCACTATCTCGACGATACATTTGACACTTTGTTTGACGAGATTGGACAAGCGTTTGATGCCAGACAGAATATTTATTTTATCGTTGTTGACAATAGTACGAATCGAATTGGGCAGGCGGCCGGTAGTGCAAGATTGATGGGGAAAAATGGTGGCATTTGCTTCGTGCCTATCGGATTTCACTGGACAACGGCGGCCCATGAACTCGGACACACTTTTGATTTGCGTCACGATTTCAATGATGATACGTACATTATGTCGTATGGTCGCGAAGGACGGTATCAATTATCTGCGTGCCATGCGGAATTTTTGTCCGTGCATCCCTATTTCGATCCCGCTATACCAACTGAAGAGGCGCAGCCACCAACTATCGAACTCGTTTCGCAGACTGGATATCCAGCTGGCTCAAAGAGCGTTTCTATCCAACTCAAAGTCAGCGATTCGGATGGGCTGCATCAAGTGATCTTATTTATTACAACAATCCCCCCACACTCTGCTACTGGATCTTATGAAGTGAAGTCGTGTCGTGGATTGGCAGGTGAAAGAGATGCCATTGTTGAATTTGATTATGATGGCGTTATTCCATCTGATAGTAGCACGAGTCTTTCTGATCCTTTCGAGCATCGGATTTATGTCGAGGCTGTTGATTCTTTTGGGAATGCTGGCAATACGCGTTTTGAGCTATTTGATATTTCGACTCAGCGCAATCTCATTGCTACCCTTGAAGGACATAGGAGAGTCAATTCCGTGTCATTTTCACCTGATGGGGCCATCCTCGCTTCTGGGGCAGGGGATCGCACAATCAAGCTGTGGGATGTTGCGACACGGACAAATATTGCCACGC